>NZ_DLOC01000006.1:0-32551 GCF_002478465.1 Empedobacter sp. UBA7494 | reverse complement strand
GAAATCGAAATTTTTTCAGATGGTTGGAGGAAAACGAGAACAAGATGAAGAATTATTAACCACACTTCGACGCGAATTTTTAGAAGAGATTAATGTTGATATTCTACAGCACGATGTTTCATTTTTAGGACAACATACTTCTATTGCCGTTAATGAAGTTAATACCGAAGTTTATGCAAATGTATTTCATGTTAAATTAAAATCATTAGAAACGCTTAAAATCGCTTCTGAGATAGAAGAAATGGCGTGGATAACGAAAGAAAACTACAAAGAATTTCAATTGGCTCATTTATTAGAAGAATTCAGTTTACCGATTTGGTTAGAAATGGAGTTTTAATTTTTTTTTCAAAATTTTTGTAACGTTTTTACTTTATGTTTACTTACTAATAAACACTAAATAATTAAGCGATGAAATCTATTTTGGAAATAACAGTTGAAAATAATGTTATCATAATAGACGATGAACAAGTTGCGTTGAAAAAAATAAAGTAACGATTTTGGAAGCTAAACAAACCTTTTTTTTAGAATTAATCGATCAACACAAAGAGATTTTACACAAAATCGCTAAGATGTATATGGATAATTCTGAAGATCAAAATGATTTGATACAAGAGATTGTTTTGCAACTATGGAAATCTTTTGATCGTTTCGAAGGTAAATCTCAATTTTCAACTTGGATGTATCGCGTTTCGTTGAACACGGCGTTAACTTATTTTAGAAAAGAAAAAAGCAGATCGTCATACTTTTTTAGAAAATATTGATCAAGTAGATGAGATGGATTTTGGTGAAAAAGAAACACAACTCGAATTGTTTTATAAAGCAGTTCATGAATTGAATAAAGTAGAAAAAGCATTGATTTTTCTGTTTTTGGAAGGACAAAATCACAAGGAAATTTGTATGAACTTGGGAATTTCGGAAGTAAATGCACGTGTGAAATTGAACAGAACGAAAGAAAAAATACAAATCATCATAAAAAAATACGGTTATGAATTTTGATGAATTACAAAAACAATGGGACAATCAATCTTCAGATGAAGTTAAAATTGATCCAAATCTTGAGTTTAATCAAGAAGCAAATACCATTATTGATAAAGTACGAAAAACCTTGAAGAAAGAGTTTTATTATCAATTATCAGGATTAATATTCTTGTTTTTCATGCCTTTTTTATTTGATGCGAATAGTCAATTAGTTTGGTGGGTTTTATTATGTGTGTCAGCAACATTTTTAGTTCCTTTTTATTATATTTTCAATTTTTATAAACGTTCTTATCATTTGGAATATAATTCGTTAAAAAATATAAATTGGTTTTATTATAATTACAAATCATCGATAGATATTTACAGTATTTATTCGTACATCATCTATATTTTAGTATTGATGTTGATAGGAATTTCTTATATGCAAAATGATAAATTTCTAAAATTTGAAAATGAATTTTATTTCTTTCTATACGTTTTTTTGACATTATTAGCGTATTCAGTAGTCTGTGTTTGGATGTTGAAATGGTGGATAAAAAAGTTTTACAAGAAAAATTTAGAAGAATTAGAAAATATACTACATCAATTAGAAGAGTAACCAAAAGTTACTCTTCTTTTGTTAATGTAATGCGTTAAACTTTAACATGTCATTGTGTAACCTTTGTGAATTTTGAATATCTATATTTTATAAAATTGATAAATGATTTAAAAACCAAATAGATGACAAAAATTTACTTTCTTTTTTTATGTTTTATAACGTTTGCAAATGCACAAGATTATAAAAAAGATACGATAGAATTACATGAAACGATTTTGTATGATAAAAGCAAATTTCGATTAAAACGTGTTGGTTCGGATACCAAGACGAAATCAATTTTAATCGGATTAACGGCAGATATTAATTTTAGTAAAGATTCACTCCCTAAGTTTACCAAAGAATTTGCAATTCCAATAAATGCGCCTAAAAAAGAATTCACTTTTCAACGTATTAATTTCAATTTTAGCAATAGTTTGAAATTAGATTCTATTCTTTTGAAAGTTGATTTAACGGCAATGAATAATGGGAAACCAGCTCAATCAATTTTAGAAAAACCTTTTGAAGTTGTTGTAAAAAAAGAATATCAACAGAATGATGTCTTTTCGATGGATTTACGTGATTTGAATATTAAATATCAAGATGATTTTTTCATCAAAGTAGAATTATTAACAGAAGTTGAAAAGCCAATTTATTTTAGTGGAGCTTTGCTGGCTAAATGTTTATATAAAACGACTGATTCTGATGTGTGGATGAAAACACCATTAGGAATTACGCCTGCAATCAATGCTGATATTTTGATAAAAAGATAAAAAAGAAGCGACATTTAATTTAAGAAAAATATTCCTAAAAAATATACAACAAAGGAAGAGCTCAATAAATTGAATAATGAACTTGAATCAATTTCTGGCGTAGAAAATGACTAACAAAAAAGCCCTCGCTTGTTCAGGGCGAGGGCATATAGTTAAGTGCTTTTTTCTTTTTTCAAATAAAAATTTTGAATTAAAATTAATTAATATCTATAATATTCTGGTTTAAATGGTCCTTCAACCGTTACACCAATGTATTCTGCTTGTTCTTGAGATAAAACTTCTAATTCTACTCCTAATTTAGCTAAATGCAATTCTGCAACTTTTTCATCTAAATGCTTAGGTAAAGTATATACTTCATTTTTGTAAGCTGATGAATTTGTCCACAATTCGATTTGAGCTAAAGTTTGGTTAGAGAAAGAGTTTGACATCACAAAAGAAGGGTGTCCTGTTGCACAACCTAAGTTAACTAAACGTCCTTCAGCCAAAATGATGATGTCATTTCCGTTGATGTTGTATTTGTCAACTTGTGGTTTAATTTCTTCTTTCGTGTTTCCGTAGTTTCCGTTTAACCAAGCCATATCGATTTCGTTATCGAAGTGACCAATGTTACACACAACTACTTTGTCTTTCATTTTCTCGAAATGCTCTGCACGTACAATTCCAAAGTTACCAGTAGTCGTAATTACGATATCAGCGTTTGCAACCACTGTATCTAATTTTTTTACTTCGTAACCTTCCATAGATGCTTGTAAAGCACAAATAGGGTCGATTTCAGTTACTGTAACAATTGCTCCAGCACCGCGGAAAGAAGCCGCTGTACCTTTACCAACATCACCAAATCCACAAACTACAACACGTTTACCAGCGATCATCAAGTCAGTAGCACGTTTGATAGCATCTACTGCAGATTCACGACATCCGTATTTGTTGTCGAATTTAGATTTTGTTACAGAGTCATTTACGTTAATTGCAGGCATAGGCAATGTACCTTTCTCCATTCTTTCGTAAAGACGGTGTACACCCGTAGTTGTTTCTTCTGATAATCCTTTGATCTCAGCAACCAATTCTGGGTAACGATCAATCACCATATTCGTTAAGTCTCCACCATCATCCAAAATCATGTTTAATGGTTTACGATCTTCTCCGAAGAATAATGTTTGCTCGATACACCAATCGAATTCCTCTTCGTTCATCCCTTTCCAAGCATACACAGGAATCCCAGCAGCAGCTATTGCAGCAGCAGCGTGATCTTGTGTAGAGAAAATATTACATGACGACCATGTAACATCAGCTCCTAAAGCAACCAACGTTTCGATTAATACTGCAGTTTGGATTGTCATGTGTAGACAACCTGCAATGCGAGCACCTTTCAAAGGTTGAGCAGCTTTGTACTCTTCACGGATAGCCATCAACCCAGGCATTTCTGCCTCAGCCAACGTAATTTCCTTTCTTCCCCACTCAGCTAAAGAAATATCTTTAACTTTGTATGGAATGTATTGCGTTTTTGTATCCATCAATTGATATATTTAACTAACTTTTTTTTTAAGTTTATAAGGAACAAATTTACAAACAAATTTCGATTAATAAAATGCCCGTTATCGATTATATTAACGATTTTAAACATACCCGCATTATTACGTGGAATGTAACAGAATCGAATGAAGAATTATTAGAATATCTTCATTTAGAGGACTATAGAATAGAAAAATATAATAATCTTCGACCTAAACAGGCCAGAGAATATCTTGGTTTGCGCGCTTGTCTAAAGAAATTGGACTTGGATTATGATGTAAATTATGACGAAAGAGGAAAACCTTTTTTACCTACAAATAAAGAAATTTCCATCACACATTCCTATGGATTGGTTTCTGTTGGCGTGAGCGAATATAATATTGGGATAGATATTGAATTGTCTCGACCAAGAAAAATTTTGAACATCAAACATAAATTTGCCCGTCCAGATGAAATAGCTTGGATACCTCAAGAACATGAAACTGAATATTTGCATGTAATTTGGGGAATGAAAGAAGGTTTGTACAAATTGAATGGTGGAAATCTTTGGAATTTTCTGAATCATTATCGTGCAGAAGAATTTGAATTAATAGAAAATAAACAATTTATTTGTTGGATTTCGGATGATGTGAAATCTCGTAAATATCATGCATTCTATAAAATGATTGGTGAATATTATTTGGTTTGGGTGTTGGATTATGAATAAGTCGAAGTTTAAAATTAGAATTACGAATTTAGATTTTTGATTTAGAATGAATTATTTTTAACTCACAACTCACAACTTAAGAATGAACGATTTTATTGATTATATCCTTGCGCCTTACAAAACCTATTCTAAGTTGAATATCTTGCTCGAAACGATAGCAACTTTTTTCGGAATTATTTCAGTTTATTATACCTACAAACGCAATATTTGGGTTTATCCAACTACAATTATTTCAACATTTATTTTCATTTATTTATTTTTTAATTGGGGATTATATGGTGAAACAATTATTAATGTTTACTATACTTCAATGGCGATTTATGGTTGGATTTTGTGGCAAAAAAATCTCGAAGCAGATCATAAACATGTCGATGTTTCGTGGGCAACGAAGAAAGAATATCTGTACGCAACTTTACTTTTCGCGTTGAGTTTTATCTTTATTTTGACGATTTATTATTTTCGTCCAGTTATTCAAAATGGTTTTGATTTCAGTTTTATCAACCAATGTAAATTACATTATTCTAAAATTGATTTTGTAGACGCCTCGACAACCGCTATTTTTTTGATTGGAATGTGGATGATGGCGCGACGAAAAATTGATAACTGGTATTTCTGGATTATCGGTGATTTAATCATGATTCCATTAATGATTTACAAAGGAGCAGTTATCACTTCTGTGCAATATATTGTCTTATTGATTTTATCATTTATCGGATTAATCGATTGGATAAAATCAGTAAAAAACTCCCAAAAAATAGTGAGCTAAGAAATAATTTAAAATTAGTATTTTAGCCTTATAAATTGAATTTGAAAAACCTATAAAAATTACGAATATGGAAAATCAACACGTATATCAACAAAACCAATTGGTTGCAGAGGCAACGAGTGTAGAAAGGGCAAATTTCTATAAACATACTTACGGACACGTTGCTGGAGGAGTTTTGGTATTTGTTTTAATCGAATCTTTGATGTTAAAATCTGAAGCATTAGTAAGCTTTATGTTAAGTTTAACTTCTGGATATCTTTGGCTTATTTTATTAGCAGGTTTCATGGGAATTACATGGGTTGCACAAAAAATGGCGTACGGATCGATTTCAAAATCTAAACAATATTTAGGCTACTTTTTATATATAGTTGCTGAAGCTTTAATTTTTGTACCAATGCTTTACATCGCATTGTATTATGGCGGAACTTATGTGATAAAACAAGCAGCTGTAGTAACAGGTGGATTATTTGTAGGATTATCAGCTATTGTATTTTTAACAAAAGCAGATTTCTCTATTTTACGAGGAGCATTAACTATAGGATTTTTCTTAGCAATTGGATTGATTATTGCAGGAATGTTATTCGGGTTCGATCTAGGATTATGGTTCTCAGTTGGAATGTGCGCCTTAGCTGGTGGAGCAATTTTGTACAACACTCACCAATTAAAATATGAGTTCGGAACACAACAATATGTTGCAGCTGCATTGTCGTTATTTGCTTCATTAATGTTATTGTTTTGGTATATTTTGAGAATTTTTATGAGTAGAGATTAATCATTAAGAAACAATAAATTTGTATATTGAACCGTAGCATTTTTGTTGCGGTTTTTTTATTTAAAATACTATGACAGATAAAGAAAAAGAAGACGATAGAATACAATCTCCGTTTCGACCAAAAGATTGGAACGAGATTAGAATAAATGATTCTTGGGCGTTGTTCAAGATTATGGCAGAGTTTGTAAATGGTTACGAAGTAATGTCTAAAATAGGACCTTGCGTGTCTATTTTTGGTTCGGCACGTACTTCTCCAGATCATCCATATTATGCATTAGCAGAGGACATTGCGTATCGATTAACGCAAATAGGTTTTGGTGTAATTACTGGTGGAGGTCCGGCAATTATGGAAGCTGCAAACAAAGGAGCGCAAAAGGGTGGGGGAACTTCTGTTGGATTGGGAATTACATTGCCTTTCGAAACAGAATTGAACAAATATATCGACCGTGAATATGAAATTAATTTCGATTATTTCTTTGCACGAAAAGTAATGTTTGTGAAATATTCACAAGGATTTATCGGAATGCCAGGAGGTTTTGGGACGTTAGACGAATTATTTGAGTCGATGACATTGGTACAAACGAAGAAAACAGGACGTTTCCCAATTGTGTTAGTAGGAACTGAGTATTGGTCAGGTTTAATTGATTGGATCAAAGAAACAGTTTTGAGAGAAGGTTATATTTCTGAGAAAGATTTGGATCTTTTCCGTTTGGTTGATACAGCAGAAGAAGCAGTTGCTCACATCGAGAATTTCTACGAAAAATATAATATTAAGCTTAATTTTTAAGCAACAAAAAACCTCATCATTTGATGAGGTTTTTTTATATTTTTATGATTGAATTTATTTTAAATCAACTACTTCAAAAAACATATCTTGGTAATCATCAGCTTCATAAAAAATACCAACTTTATTTTTTGATATATTCGTTAAAACGGAATAAGCCGAAGAATTTGGTTCTATAGTTTTGAAAAAATTCCATGTTTTCGCTTGATCTTTACTTACTTTCAATCCCAGATTTTGACGATCTTTTGAATCATGCAAATTACTAAACACAATATCTTTTCCTAAAACCAATGTCGAAGCATTACAAGTTGGATCAATTAATTGTTCTTCCATTTTAGAAGTCCATGTTTTTCCTTGATCTTTTGAGATAAATATTTTACGGAAACCAGCATTTTGAACGCGCGCATTTAACATCCAATCTTTGTTCGGAAGTTGTACAATATTTGTTTCGTCTGCTTTATCTGCAACAATCGAAATTCGTTCCCACGTTTTTCCATGATCTTTACTTCCGAATACGTAAACACCGTCTTTCAATCGAACCAATGTATTCAAAATCCAACCTTCTTTTGTGTATGCGCCACGACCAGAAGTAATGAATTTAAAATCTTTTTTCCATTCCGTTGGCGTAATTTGGTCCGTAATATCAACAGGTTTTGACCACGTTTCTCCATTGTCAGCACTTTTACAAAATGTAATCGAAATTCATTTTTCGCAATTTTTTTGATTCATGTAATTGTAAAAAAGATAAATTTCTTTTGTCTTTTCATCCAAAACCATCGATACATCAGAAGCAGATTCTTGATCTGGAAAATCGACCACTCGCTTGATTGCTGACCATGTTTTTCCTTGGTCATCACTTGTCCTAATCACAATATTGATATCAGGATTGTAAAGCAAATCGCCACAATTTTGAACACGCTCGTCGATTGCCGCAATCAATATTCCTTTTGCTGATGTAATGATACTCGGAATGCGATAACATTTGACATCCGATTGATTTTTGATTGTAAATAAAACTTGTTTGTTGGTTTGGGCAAATCCCAGCGTATAAGCGAAGGAAAAAATGGCAAGTAGAATTTTTCTTTTTTGTCATGGTGTAAATTAACCGACAAGTTATTGATTTTTCAACGATTTGTGAAAATGAAAAGCCATCAAAACGAATTTTAATGGCTTTTTTTAAAATTAATTTTTAATCAGTTTCGCCGACGATTTTCGATTTTTAGCTTCAATGTCAAGAATGTAAATACCTTTTGGTAATTCTTTGATGTTAAATTGATGTATTGCTGAAAATTTTCCTGAAAATTCTTTGACCAACTTTCCTGATAAATCATAAATTTTTACTTTTTCTGAATTAATATTTAATGAAAAAGAGGAAGAAACTGGATTTGGAGTTACAGAGATTTTTTCTGAATTAACCTCAATATTATCTGTTGATAAATTTGCTTTTGCATTCCCGAAAATTCTAAATTCACCTGGATTTAGATTAACTGTAAATGATGAATTTGTATTGGTGACATTCAGCGTTGTTTCGTCCATCAAATTGTACCAATTTCCTGTAAATGGAAAAAGTGGCGCAATTGCTTGAGTGCTTGTTGTGAAGTTTGCAATAACAATTACCTCATATAAATCAGACGACGATAATAAATTATTTGTAATCTGAATACGCGGTTTTAAATCTCCAGATGTAATTGTATAATTATCAGTTTCGAAAACTTTGTTGTTTAATTTAAGACCAATAATTTTTGACCAAACTTCATAAACAGATTTTCTATCGGCATTTGTTAAGTAACCAATTTCGCTTGGAATAGGTTTTGGATTGGTGCGACATCCGTCATTATTTGTTCCATCTTCGCAATGATTGATCGAATAATCATATCCTAATTCTCCAAATTGCCACAACATTTTAGGACCAGGAATCGTAAATAGAACGGCACCTAAAGCTTTTTGTCTTTCTAAAGAAGTTTTTAAATCTTTTACATTATAAGTTCCTGCTGATGCACCATATTGTAAATTCTTGTACATCATTCTTTCTTCATCATGACTTTCTGCGTAGGCAACCAAATGTTTTTTCGTAAAACCTTTTACAGTATGCTTCAACCAATCAAAGTTACTATCCGAAGCATATCCCATTGTATTTTGATTAAAATTATTAGTCGCTTTACCCCAAAGCATAATTCCTTTACCTTCGTTAATGCGATAATTCGCCCATTCTGTTTCCTCTTGTGCTGAACCATTATTTCCTAAATGTTCAAAAATGATGTAGGAATTCGGATCAATTGTCCATTGCATATCTGCATATTTTTTTAAAATTGCTACACGATCAGCCTGATATCCGTTTGTACAAGTTTCATCAGAAGGTGTACAATTTTGTGTAAATCCTTTTGTTAAATCCCATCTAAATCCATCAATTTTGAACTCTTCAATCCAATGTTTTAATGTACGTTGTACATAATTTTGAGTTGGTGTTAATTGATGATTTAAATCGTATCCAACATTGTAACTATGTTTTGAGGTTTGATTAACATAAGGATTTGTAGTAGTTGGTTCTCCAAAACCATCATTGTCGGGATCATTCATCCACATTCTAACCAACGGAGATCGACCATAAACATGATTTAAAGCAACATCTAAAATGATTGAAATTCCATTTTGATGACACAAATCGATGAACTCTTTCATTTTATCTGCTGGTCCATAAGCTTTATCCAAAGCAAGATGATAAGCTGTATTATAACCCCAAGAAATATTTCCTTCAAACTCCATTACGGGCATAACTTCGATTGCGTTGATGTTTAATTTTTTGAAATAATCAAAATCATCAATTAAAGATTGCCATGTTTTTGTCGAATTGAAATCACGAATTAATAATTCGTAAATCATCAAATTCTCTTTATTTGGGCGATTGAAATTTGAAACTTTCCAATTGTATTTTGCTTGATTTGTTTGTAAAACCGAAACTTCAAATTGTTGTCCAGTAGGATATACAGGCATATTTGGGTAAGTTGCTGCGGTAATATACGGATCGTCATAAGGCGATAAGACTAATGTTGAATAAGGATCTGCAGTTTTGATTCCATCACTTGTTCGATATTGAAACGTATAGATTTCATTAGCTTTAAGATTAGATAATTCAATCCAATATAAATCCTTGTTAGTTGTATCTCGATTCATCACATATTGATCAGAAAGTTGCCAATTATTGAAACTTCCGATTACATGAATGAACTCTTTTTGTGGAGCGTATAAAACCAAATATGCTTTTGTAAAATCATTATTCAAATAATTAATTCCTTCATGTAAATTAGATGGAATAGCTACATCTTTCACTGTTGGTTTGATATTAACTGTAAAAGATTTGCTTATTGTTTGACCATTAAAAGTAGCACTCAACGTGTAATTCTGATTTTGTGAAATGGTATAATTTTTATCAAAAGATGTTGAATTATTTAATGCATCAATTTGAGTTCCGTTAGCAGATAATGTCCAATTAGCAGATTTTGTAGCTATCGCTTTGATGTTAAAACTTGATCCTGAAGAAACATTTGTAATTGAATTTTCGAGCGGATTAGTTAAAGTAACTTTGAAAGAACCTACCGAAATAGAAAGATTCGTAGTTTGTTGTTTTCCATCTGCACTTCTAAAAACAACATCTATTGCTGTAATATTTTTAGAAGTATCAACTCCATAGAATTGATAAATAGATGTAGGGATTTCTAATTTGTAGGTTGATCCAGAAACGAAAGTTAATTTGGGTTGAGTGGTATTATTTCCCCAACTTTCAATTATATTTTCCCATTGTTTTCCATCAATAGTTACGCCTGTATGCGCATAAATATCTCCTGAATAATTGGCAAGACCTGTTCCTGTTTTATCGAAGTTTATTACAACTGCTTGGTTTGCTTCGGGTGGTGAAGGAGTTGTTGTAATTTGTGCTTTGGTAAAAGATATTACCATTAAAAGCATTAAAATAGATAGAATGTTTTTCATGTTTTGTGTAGTTTTAGAAAAAAGCCATTAAAAAACGTAATTGAATTTTAATGGCTTTTAAAAAATTATTTGTTGATGAGAAAAAATTTTATTGAGCTTCTACTGTATAAGTTTTCTTGTTGAAATTAGCTGTGATTTTATATTTCCCAGCTTTTATTTTGATGTTAGCACCTCCTTCTTTTAAAGTACCTTCTGTATCAGAACCTCCAAAGTTAACAGCGTAACTAGGATCATTATTTAAACGGAATTTAAATTCTCCATCTTTTAATGTTGTAGTAATAGTCCAAGCATCTAAAGTACCATCATAAAATAATTTTTGGTCTGGACCTTCCCATCCGTTTGCTGTAGCGTCACCTACTAATCCCCAAGAATAGTTATCTAATTTATAAGTTAGATTTGTTAAGTCCATAGTTATCTTGTAAGTACCGGCATCTACTGCGATGTTTTTACCTCCTTTTTCAAGTTTACCATTAGATCCACCATAATCTAACTCCCATTTGTTGTCTTGACGGAATTTGATTTCACCAGCTTTTAAATCTGTATACGCTACAAATACATTTGTAACATCAGTTTTCCAAAATTGAACATCTGGCCCGTCCCAACCGTTAGGAGTAGCAGAACCAACAACACCCCAATTTGTAGATAAATCTGTTGGATATGGCGTTATTTTTAATATATTGACATTAGAAATTAACTGTTGAGAACCAGGAGTACCAACTGTAGAGACAATACGATATTCTATTTCTCCTTCTTTAAAAGGTTCTAATCCTAAAGCAATAACTGCTAAATTCAATTCTTTTACGGTAACATCAGCTGTTAATGTTGAAGTTGAAGTAAGAACTTGATGATTTTCAAAATTATCTCCTTTTACATCAATTTGTAATTCATATTTAGGAGGAGTATTTGTTCCATAATTTGCGGCACTCCAATTAAATGTCATTGCTGTATTTGCAGCATTTTCTTCTAATAATTTAATTGTTGATGAAGCAGGTGTTTCTACTTTCGGTGCAACAAAATTTGAGGGATCTAATTTGATGATATCTTCATCATCGTTACATGCGCTTAAGGCAAAAATACTCGCACAAGCTAACGAAATATATTTTATAAAATTTTTCATCTTAGTAACCTGGATTTTGAGTTAAATTTTTGTTGATTGTAATTACATTAAATGGAATTGGATAAAGGCTTCTTGTTGCATCTACAGAAGTTCCGTTTTGAACGCCCCCTTTCCAAGGCCAATTGTAATTATTTGTAAACTTACTGAAACGAATTAAATCCGTTCTACGTGTTCCTTCCCAATACAATTCTCTTGATCTTTCAGCTAAAATGAAATCTAAGTTTAATTGTCCGTCAGTAATATTACCTGATGTATTTCCGTATGCACGAGTTCTTAATTGATTAACTAAATTCAATGCAGTTGCACGATCACCACCAGTTCCTCCACGTAAAACAGCTTCAGCATAGTTTAAATAGATTTCAGCTAAACGAATTACAGGAACATCAGTATCAGCAAATACAGCAGAAGGATCATTTCCTGCTGTTCCATTTGATTTTATATTAGAGAATTTCTGAACTGCATATCCTTGAGCAAAAGTACTTACACTTTCAATTTCATAACTTTGTCCATCTGTAAAAAACATTGCACGCTTATCTTTCCATGCGATAGGATTCCCTTCGGAATTAGTTTCCGAAATAGAGTTTGAGAACTGGTTAACTAATGCTTTTGTTGAACGAATACCTCCCCAGCCTTCATTAACACCATAATTATCATGTTGCATTTTTCCTCCAATAGCTGCTTTAATCAAAAATGTTGAGCCTCCATATGTTTTAGAATAATTTCCATCAAAATTTAAAACAAAAATAGCCTCTTCTTGTGCACCATTTGTATCATTGTCTCCAAGAAATAATTCATCATATGCAGAGCCATTTTTGTTAACATCATTTGTGTTAATTTTATAACCAGATTGTATTACCTGATTAGAATATGTGATGGCTTCTGTGTATTTTGCTTGACCAATCCAAGTTTCTGCATTTAAATATAAACGAGATAACAAGGCTTGTGCAGCTGTTTTATCTACTCGACTATATTCATTTGAGCGACTATTTGCTAAGTCAGTATCAATTGCTTTTAACTCAGACTCGATGAAAGAAAATATTTCTTGACGATTACTCTGTGTTGGTAATTCTGATGTAATTTCTGTTACCAATGGTACGTTTCCATAAAAGTCCATTAAACTATAATAAGCATATGCTCTAATAAAACGTGCTTCAGCAATATATTGCTTAACTTCTTCAGATGTTTGAGCTAACGTTTCAGCATTCTTAATGTAGGAATTTGAGAATGAAACGGTTTGGGCTAATCTGTAATACATAGCCTCAACAAAAGGGTTACTTGCACTCCAAGATATTGCATGCATATCTGGAACACCAACATCTCCCCAACCAATAATGGCTTCGTCTGTAGGTAAAACATTTACATTAAATAATAAACGCGTGTATTGAGAAGCTCCTTCGTCTATACCAACAATATCTGGCTCGCCAAGATTTGGATCTCCTGCAGGACCTTTCACTCCTGTTAAAGCTAAAGAAGCATAGACTTTTGCTAAAGCAGATTTTGCAGTTGCAGCATCTTTGAATACATCAAACTGTGTAAAAATATCTGGATCATTTGGTTTTAAATCCAAATCATCTTGACACGAAGAAATAGAGAATGCAAAAATTGCAGCTAATAAATATGTTGAAATTTTAAATTTTTTCATTGTTGTTTTCTTAGAAATTAACATTTAAACCAAAGACAAATGTTCGTGGACGAGGATAAAATCTGTTATCAATTCCTCCAAACATCTCAGGATCTAATCCATTATAATTTGTAAATACAGCAACATTTTGAACAGCTCCGTAAAGACGAACATCCATTCCTTTGATGGCTTGTTTTAAATTATAACCTAATGTAATGTTATCAATTCGGAAGAAAGATGCATCTTGTACGTAATAATCACTCAATAAATTAGTATTTGTAATAGTTGAGAAACCTGCATTATAGTAATCAGTATGTACATTAGATAAATAGTTTTGCCCATTACCTGTA
Organism: Empedobacter sp. UBA7494; assembly: GCF_002478465.1. Taxonomy (NCBI): domain Bacteria; kingdom Pseudomonadati; phylum Bacteroidota; class Flavobacteriia; order Flavobacteriales; family Weeksellaceae; genus Empedobacter; species Empedobacter sp. UBA7494. The sequence continues at coordinate 18,611 of NZ_DLOC01000006.1, read as the reverse complement.
GCTTTCGCACTATATCCTTTTGCAGAAGCAACATTATTATAAGCATAATTCCCTAAACTTGCACGGGCTGTTGCTGATAAGTCCCAATTTTTATATCGGAAAAATGTATTGAATCCCATTGTGATATCTGCATATGGACTTTTGTGAATATAACGATCTTTATCATTGATGATTCCATCTTTGTTTAAATCTTCGTAAGCTCCTTCGATTGGTTTTCCGTTTACATCGTAAATTTGCTTGTACACATAGAAACTATATGGAGTATAACCTTCTCTATGAATTTGAATGTTATTTCCTGTTCCTCCGTCAATTCCTCCAACTAGGTTATCAGTTGACAGGTTTTTAATTTTATTATCATTATACGCAATATTGTATCCAAATGACCAATCAATGTCTTTTGTTTTAATAATATCAGCATTGATGCTAAATTCAACACCTTTATTTTCCATATCACCGATATTTTTATCGATCATACTTCCAAAGTTAGTAAATGGATCTACGTATACTTTCGCAATTAAATCTTTCGTTTTCTTTTGATAGATATCTAAGCTACCATAAATACGATTTCTAAATAACGCATAGTCAACACCAACATTTAATGTACTCGAAATTTCCCATTTTAGATTTTCACTTAGCGGATCTGGTCTATATGTTTGATAAAATGTAGAACCAAATTGATAATAAGCAGTTGATTGAGAAACTTTATAACGCGTTAAGAATTGGAAATTTCCTAATCCGTTTACGTTTCCAACTTCTCCATAACCTACACGTAATTTCAAATCACTAACAGTTGAATTACCTTTTAAGAACTCTTCATTCGAAATATTCCAAGCAACTGCAACAGAAGGGAAATATCCCCAACGATTATTAGGGTTTAATTTAGAAGATGCATCTGCACGTAACGTACCTGTTAAAATATATCGATTATCGAAATTATAATTTACACGTCCATAATATGATAACAAAGTAGAATGATCGCGATCTACAAATTCAAATTCTGGATTACCTTTTTGTTCTAATTCACTATCGTAACTATGATTATATGTATTAAAATATTGATATCCATAACCAGCAACAACATTTACATTATGTTTTCCGAAATCTTTGTTGAAAGTTAAATAAGCGTCAAGTAATTTATTATAAAATTGAGCACTGAACGTTGTTTTTGATCCATCCCAATTTTGCTCCGATGAGGGTAAATTCTCTGTAGTTACTTTACGTCCATTTGCATTAGAAATATCATAACCAACATTAACCGTAGCAGTTACAGATGGTAAGAAATGTAATTTATAGTCCATTTTAGCATTTCCTACAAAACGACGAACTTCTGATGTATCACCAACTTCATTGATTAACGCAACTGGGTTTGTTGGAGCTAAACCATTTTTTATATTTCCAGAAGTCCAAGTGTGATAACCACCAAATAATGAATTACCTGAATAAACTGATTGAGTTGGATCATATTCTAGAGCTGCACCAATTGCATCACGATTAGCAAAATCATTTTCAATGTATGATCCTCTTGCGTTAAAATCAAATTTTAAGTGATTATCTAATAACGAAGGATTAAGATTAAAAGATGCAGTTGTACGATTAACATTATCTCCTTTCAAAATACCATCTTGATTTGTATTCGATACAGAAAAACGAGAAGGCATGTTTCCTCCAATGTTTCCCATTGCACTAAGGCTATGATCAAAACCTATAGCAGTTCTATAAATTTCTTTTTGCCAATCTGTATTTGCATTTCCTAGTTTAGCTACATCATCAGTTGTTCCAACAGATTTTACCAATTCACGGAACTGATTTGCATTCATCATGTCTATATAACCTTCAGGCTGATATATAGATGTGGTAGAATTATAACTAAATTTGAATTTTTTTCCTTTTCCTTTTTTAGTTGTAATCATTACAACACCATTCGCAGCTCGAGAACCATAAATGGCAGTTGCAGAAGCATCTTTCAAAATAGTCATCGTTTCGATGTCGTTAGGATTTAAGAAATCCAAAGGATTTCGAGAACCTCCAATATTTACTTCAGATAAAGGAACACCATCAACTACATATAATGGTTGAGAGTTTAATGATAACGAACTATTACCACGAATGATAATGTTTTGACCGTCACCAGGAGCTCCACCAGCAGATGTTACCACAACACCAGCGATTTTCCCTGTCATTAATTCTTGCGCAGAAGTGATTGATCCTTTGTTGAAATCTTCTGAATTTAATTGATTTACAGAACCTGTAACATCTTCTTTTTTTGCTGTACCATATCCAATTACAACAACTTCTTTCAAGTTTTCTGTCGTTTTAGACATACGAAGTTGTAATTGCGTTTGTCCCGCAAAAGTTATTTCTTGATCGTCATAACCAAAAAAACTGATAACAATTATATCACCATCGTTCGCTTCTAATGTAAAATTTCCTTTTTCATCAGAAACTGTCGATTCTCCTGTTGTGATGTTCGAAACATCTGCACCAGCTAAAACCGTGTTATTAGCGCTATCTTGTACTGTTCCTTTTATCGCAGTTTGTGCAGATAAAATAGCAGGGCTTGATAAAACTAATGCTAGAAGAGATTGTTTTAAAATCCTCATATATTTTTCGTTTTGTTTCGTTAATTAATTTATATTTTTACTTCTCATTACCAAATATAAGTTGTTTAATTGATTGATTGTGTATGTAATACACTAACTAGTTAAACGAAAACGTTTTCGTGTTAATAAATAATTAAATTAATTGTTATAGCATGTTAATTTTTAATAAAAAAGACGGAAATTAGTAGAATAAGATTGATGGTTAAGGTAGAAAGAAGATTATGAAAAAGAATTTGACATTAAAACAGATTGCAAAAGAGTTAGATGTTTCGATATCAACGGTTTCTAAGGCGTTGAAAAATAGCGAAGAGATTAGTGCTGTAACGAAACAAAAGATTCAGGCATTTGCAAAATTATACAACTACAAACCGAATAATATAGCATTAAGTCTAAAGAATCGTAAAACGAAAACCATTGCCGTGATTATTCCCGAAATCGTTCACGATTTTTTTGCGATGGTAATTAGTGGAATCGAAAATTTAGCCAATCAATATGGTTATAATGTCTTAATATGTTTGTCAAATGAGTCGTACGAACGTGAAGTGATTAATATGGAGATGCTTGCAGCGGGTAGTATAGACGGATTTGTGATTTCTCTTTCGAAAGAAACTCAAGCCAAAAAAGATTATCATCATATCAAAGAAATCATCAACCAAGGAATGCCAGTTGTGATGTTCGACCGTGTAACGCGTGAGGTTTATACTGATAAAGTGATTATTGATGATGTACTTGCGACACAAGAAGCAATTCAGTATTTTATAAGTAAAGAACGCAAGAAAATCGGTTTTATCACAACGCCAGATTATATAAGTGTTGGACGCTTAAGAACCGAAGGATATAAAAGAACGTTGGAAGCGAATGGAATTGAAGTTGACGAAAACTTGATTTTGCGTGTAGAAGACGAGAGTCAGTTGGACACTATGATTGATGAATTTTTCGAAAAAAATAATTTTGATGCAGTAATGGCAGTAAATGAATTATATGCCGTAAAAGTGTTGAGAGCAGCACTTAAAAAAGGAATCAAAGTGCCAGAAGAATTACATTTAATAGCTTTTACAGATGGTGTAATTTCCAAGAACTCAATTCCAAGCATTTCTACAGTCAAACAAAATGCATTCAAAATGGGTGAGATTGCAGCGCGTTTATTGATTCAAAAATTAGAGTCAGAAAACGAGCACGAGCATTACATTACCGAAGTTGTCGGAACAGAATTATTACACAGAGAAACTACAACGATTTAGTAAGTTTTTTTTGGTTAAATAATTGTTACAGTTGCAATAATCCCAAAAAAAAGTTTTAACATTGTAAACAAATCAAAACATATTTTTACTTCTCAAATTACAAAAATATAGTTTTGATAAGCATAAAACGCTTATCGTAAAATACATAAAAAAATTACGATAATGGGAAAGCGTAGATTAGGATTTCTTGAAATCTGGAATTTAAGTTTCGGATATCTAGGAGTTCAAATGGGTTTCGCCTTGCAAAACGCAAATGCGAGCCGTATTCTAAGTTCATTTGGTGCCGATGTGCACGAATTGTCTTGGTTTTGGATTGTTGCACCGCTAATGGGATTGATTGTTCAACCTATTATTGGTCATTATTCAGATAATACTTGGTCTAAATTTGGACGAAGAAAACCATACTTTTTAGTAGGAGCTTTATTGGCTTCTTTCGGATTAATCTTAATGCCACAAGCAGGTGCATTTACGGCATTGATGCCTGCATTATGGATGGGTGCTGGATTCTTGATGATAATGGATGCTTCATTCAATATCGCGATGGAACCGATGCGTGCATTTGTAGCAGATATGTTGCCTTCGGATCAACGTACATTAGGATATTCAATTCAAACTGTAATTATTGGTTTAGGAGCTGTTGTCGGTTCGTGGTTGCCTTATATTTTGAGCAACTGGTTTGGTGTTTCAAGTATTGCAGCGGAAGGAGAAGTTCCGTTTCACTTAATTTTATCATTCATTATTGGAGCAATTGCAATTATTGTAACCGTTTTAATTACCATTTTTACAACAAAAGAATATTCGCCAGAAGAATTAGACGCTTTCGAAAAAGCAGAAGGTAGAGAACCAATTGTTGAAGAAAAAGCAAGCTTAACACAGATTTTTACCGATTTTGGGAATATGCCAAAAACGATGAAACAATTAGGTTTAGTACAGTTCTTTACGTGGTTTGCATTATTCGGTATGTGGGTATTTGCTACGCCTGCAATCGCTCATCATGTGTACGGTTTGTCTTTGAATGATACACATTCAGAAACGTACCAAAAAGCAGGGGATTGGGTTGGAATTATCTTCGGAGTTTACAACGGAATTTCTGCAATATTCGCCTTCTTTTTACCAGCAATAGCCTTAAAATTTGGTCGAAAAACAACACATGCTATTTCATTAATTTGTGGAGGATTAGGATTAATTTCAATCTATTTTATTCACGATCCAAAATTATTAATCCTTTCCATGATCGGAGTAGGAATCGCTTGGGCAAGTATCTTATCGATGCCTTATGCAATTTTAGCGGGAGCAATTCCAGCGAAAAAAATGGGTGTTTACATGGGAATTTTCAATTTCTTCATTTGTATGCCTCAAATCATCAACGCTCTTTTGGGCGGTCCAATTGTAAAATATTTATATCACGATAATCCAATCTACGCCATTGTTACCAGCGGTGTTGCGCTAATTATTGCAGCACTTTTTGTAACGCGCGTAAAAGATGTGGATGAACCAATCAAAGCATAATCATTTTGAAAACTAAAGCATTTATTTTTGATTTAGATGGTGTCATCGTCGACACTGCAAAGTACCATTATTTAGCATGGAAAAAATTAGCGAATAATCTAAACATCGATTTTACGCACGAACATAACGAATTATTGAAAGGTGTTTCTCGTGTGCGATCATTAGAAATTATTCTTGGATTGGGAAATGTTGAAGCTTCTGATGAGCAGAAAAACGAATGGTTAATTCAGAAGAACAAAGAATATTTAGAATACATCGATAAGATGGACGATTCTGAAATTTTACCAGGCGTTATGGACGTTTTAAACTTTCTAAAAGAAAACAATCAACCAATTATTTTGGGATCAGCTTCTAAAAATGCACGTCCAATTTTAGAGAAAGTTAATATTCTAAATTATTTCGATGATATCGTAGATGGAAACGATGTTTCTAACGCAAAACCAGATCCAGAAGTTTTTATCGTTGGAGCGAAAAAAGCGAATCAAACAAACGAAAATTCAATTGTATTTGAAGATTCTGTTGCAGGAATTGAAGCAGCAAATGTAGCAGGAATGACAAGCATCGGAATTGGAGAAGCTTCGGTTTTGAATGAAGCGAAATACAACTTTAAAAATTTTACTGAAATCTCAGAGGATTTCTTGGTCGAATTAATCAATCAATAATTATACAAACTACATACAACTAACAAAATGAATCAAGATTATATCATCCCGAATGCGTGGTCAATTATCGAAGAAGGGTTTGAAAAAGATCGTGTAAAATCGTCTGAAAGTTTATTTTCTATTGGTAATGGAGCAATGGGACAACGTGCCAATTTCGAAGAATTTTATTCAGGTGATACATTTCAAGGAAGCTATATTGCCGGCGTTTATTATCCTGACAAGACAAAAGTGGGATGGTGGAAAAACGGTTATCCAGAATATTTTGCAAAAGTATTAAATGCGCCAGTTTGGATTGGAATTGACATCGAAATTAACGGTGAAAAATTTGATTTAAACACTTGTAAAGAAGTTAAAAATTTCCGTCGCGAATTGAATATGAAAGAAGGTTTATTGGATCGTTCATTTATTGCGATTTTACCTTCAGGATTAGAAATTGAGGTTTTTGTTCGACGTTTTCTTTCTGCTAATTTAGATGAATTAGGAGCAATTAAATATGACATCAAACCAATCAATGGTGATGCGAAAATTGTCTTCAAACCTTATGTTGATGCAGCTGTAAAGAATGAAGATGCTAATTGGGAAGAGATTTTCTGGGAACCAATTTCTTCTGAAATTAAAGGTGAGCAAGGTTTCGTTCAAGCGCGTACGTTCAAAACTCATTTTGAAGTGGTAACATTTATGCAGAATAAAATCTTAGTAAATGGAAGTTATCAACAAATCGCGCCAACAAATGCTGTTAATACTGAAACGAAAGTAGAATTTACATACGAAGTTGAGGTAAAAGCGAATGATACAACAACAATTGAGAAATTTGGAGGTTATGTGGTTTCGACAAATCATCCTAAAAATGAATTAATTAACGTTGCCGAAAATGTATTATCTCAAGCAAATGAACAAGGTTATGAACAATTGTTAATAAACCAAAAAGAAGCTTGGGCAAAGATTTGGGAAATGGCTGATATCACGATAGAAGGTGATACAAAAGCGCAACAAGGTATTCGTTTTAATATTTTTCAATTAAATCAAACGTATTCTGGAAAAGATGCGCGTTTAAATATCGGTCCAAAAGGCTTTACAGGAGAGAAATACGGAGGTTCTACCTATTGGGATACAGAAGCGTATTGTTTGCCATTTTATATGGTAACAAAAAATCAAGAAGTTGCGCGAAACTTATTAATGTATCGTTTTAATCAATTGGATAAAGCGATTGAAAATGGAGAGAAATTAGGTTTCAACAAAGGAGCAGCTTTGTATCCGATGGTTACGATGAATGGTGAAGAATGCCACAACGAATGGGAAATTACATTCGAGGAAATTCACCGAAACGGAGCGATTGCATTTGCGATTTACAATTATGTTCGTTTTACGGGAGATCAAACCTACATTCCTGAAGCTGGTTTAGAAGTTTTATTAGGAATTGCACGTTTTTGGAAACAGCGTGTGAATTGGTCAAACGAGAAAAAACAATATGTGATGTTAGGTGTTACGGGACCTAACGAATACGAAAATAACGTTAACAACAATTTCCATTCTAATTATTGTGCACAATGGTGTATGAATTATTTGTTGGAACAAGTTGAAAATGTCAAAACAAATTATCCAGAAGATTTTGCTCGTATCGCTGCAAAGAGAAATATTACTGATGCTGAATTAGCAGAGATGAAAGAAGTTGCATCGAATATTTATTTTCCTTTTAGCGAAGAATTAGGAATTTATTTACAGCAAGATGGTTTCTTGGATAAAGATTTAACACCTGTTTCTGAATTACCAAAAGAAGAACGTCCAATTAATCAAAAATGGTCTTGGGACAGAATTTTACGTTCGGCTTACATCAAACAAGCTGACGTTTTACAATCGTTCTATTATTTTGAAGATCAATTCTCAAAAGATCAATTAGAAAAACATTTTGATTTTTACGAACCATTAACAGTTCACGAATCATCATTATCACCTTGTGTTCACTCTATCCAAGCGGCAACGTTGGGGAGAATGGAGCAAGCGTATACATTTTATTTGAGAACTTCTCGTTTAGATTTAGATGATTATAACAAAGAAGTTCACGAAGGATTACACATCACATCTATGGCAGGAACTTGGATGTCGATTGTAGAAGGATTTGGTGGAATGCGTGTGAAAAACGATCAATTGTATTTTGAGCCGCGTTTACCAGAACAATGGGAAGGTTTTACATTTAAAGTAAATTTCCGTCATCAAATCCTAAAAGTTATTGTAAATAAAGGAGAAACAACATTTGAATTGGAAGGAACAGAACCGTTAGAGGTTTATGTTTTCGACCAGAAATTAGTTGTTCAGCCTTCGATTTAATAAAGGGAATCTAATACCTTGAAGGCTTCGGTTTTCAGGGTATTTTTATTTAGAGTAGTACGTTTTAAGTTCTAAGTTTATTCTGAAAACCTATTTTAAAAAAGTCATCTTGAACTCATTTCAGGATCAAATGAAGCAGAGAATGAGAAGCTGAAACAAGTTCAGCTGGACAGAGAATTTAAAAAAGATTCTTTGATAAACTCTGAATGACAATTTCATTAATGTAGTAAAGTAAATTTCATACAGAGCTTGTCGAGGTATCAAAAAAACAAAAAACATGAAAAAAATACTATTATTATCATCTTTCCTATCAACATTTGCTTTTGCACAAATTCAAAAAGTGGAGCCAATGTTTTGGTGGAAAGGAATGAAAAATCCAGAAGTTCAAATTCTGGTTTATGGAAAAGATATTAGTAAATACAATATTGAATTATCGGATAATGTAAAAATTCAAAATTTACAGAAAACTGAAAATCCAAATTATGTTTTTGTAACGATTAATACGAATGAAGTAAACAAATCATCATTCAAAATTAACATCAAAAACAAAAATAAAATTGTTGATTCGTATACATATGAATTAAAAAATCGTCAACCAAATTCTGCAAATCGAGCATCTTTTACATCAAAAGATATGGTGTATTTGATTATGCCAGATCGTTTCGCAAATGGTGATGAAAGCAACGATTCGAAGAAAGAATTAACAGATAAAGCCAATCGTTCTATTCCAGATGGTCGTCATGGTGGGGATTTGCGAGGAATCATCAACAATTTAGATTATTTACAAAATCTTGGTGCAACAGCGGTTTGGTTAACGCCTGTTAATGAAGATAACGAAAAACAACATTCGTATCACGGCTATGCACAAACTGATTTTTATAAGATTGATGGACGTTACGGAAGCAATGAAGATTATCGCGAATTATCACAAAAATTAAATCAACGAGGAATGATGTTGATTCAAGATTATGTGACAAATCATTGGGGAATTTCGCATTGGATGATTCAGGATTTGCCTTCGCAAGATTGGATTCACAAATTTCCTGGAGGAAAAGATGGTTTTCGTCGTTCCAATTATCGTACAACAACCCAATTTGATAAAAACGCGGCAGAAGTAGACAAAAAAGAAGCGTTGAATGGTTGGTTTGATTATACAATGCCAGATATGAATCAATCAAATCCGTTGGTGCTAAATTATCTGACGCAAAATGCAATTTGGTGGATAGAATATGCTGAATTAGGTGGAATGCGTGTCGATACATATCCATATAATGATAAAGAAGGAATGGCAAAATGGGTAAAAGCAATTACGACAGAATATCCAAATTTCAATGTAGTTGGAGAAGCTTGGATGTATTCACCTGCGCATATTTCGTATTGGCAAAAAGATTCTAAAATTGCTGAAATCGATAATTATAATTCGTATTTACCTTCGGTAATGGATTTTCCATTGTTCTCAGAATTGCCAAAAGCAATCAAGGAAGAGGAATCGTGGGACAAAGGAATGATCAAATTATATAATTCATTTACCAATGATTTCTTGTATCCAAATGTCAATAATATGTTTGTATTTATGGAAAATCACGATACAGAGCGTTGGAATGAAGTGATGAATGGAGATGTGAATGATTACAAACTTGGTTTGTCCTTAATTTCGACTGTTCGTGGAATTCCTCAAGTATATTACGGTTCTGAAATCGGGATGCGAGGAGATAAAAGTAAAGGTGATGCAGCAATTCGACAAGATTTTCCTGGTGGTTGGAAGTCAGATAAGCAATCGGCTTTTATAAATGAAGGAAGAACTGCGGAGCAAAAAACGTTTCATGATTTTACAGCAAAACTTTTCAATTGGCGAAAAAATAAAGAAGTTATTCATTCAGGAAAAACGAAGCATTATATGCCACAGAGTAATGTTTACGTTTATTTTAGATACAATGATACCGAATCTGTAATGGTTATTTTGAATGCAAATCCAGAAAAACAGACGTTCAAATTAGATCGTTTTGCAGAATCATTAAACGGATTTACTTCTGGAAAAGATATTATTTCAGACAAAGTTTTACCAATCAATATAAACGGAGAAATCATAATTGATGGTAAATCTTCGATGATTATTGAACTTAAAAAGTAGTAGGTTTTAAGTTCTACGTTCTAAGTTTATTCTGAAAATGTATTTAAAAATGGCATTAAATCTATGATGTTAATAAAATTTAATAAGTGAAGAGTAAAAATGATTTAATGAGCGATAGCAAATTTTTAAATCATTCTCGAAACGGTTTAAATTTTTAGTCAAATAGATTTACGGCCTTGACTTTTTTGATTCGTTTTTGTGTCAAGACAAAAATGAATGAAATATAAAAGTCATCCTGAATTCATATCAGGATCACATAAAGTAGAGGATGATAAGCTGAAACAAGTTCAGCTTGACAAGAAATTTATTGCTTTAAGCATTAGGCGTAAAGCATAAAACAGACAATAAAACAAAAACAAGAAATATGAAAAACTTTAAGTTTATACTAGGGTTAGGAATCGCGATGATGAATATGGTTTATGGACAAGAGTTGAAATCTCCAAATGGAAATTTTGTGATGGATTTCTCTTTATCTAAAGATGGAAAACCTACCTATCAGTTAAAGTACAAAGGAAAAGATGTTGTAAAACCAAGTCATTTAGGATTTGAGTTTAAAACGAAACATAAAGAAATGGATTTTGCCGTTCAAGATCGTGTAGAAGATGAACGCGCAAAAGACATCGCAAACTTTTTTTCAGGTTTCAAAATTATTGATACTAAAACGTCAACATTCGACGAAACTTGGAAACCAGTTTGGGGAGAAGTAGACAAGATTAGAAATAATTTTAACGAATTAGCGGTGACGGTTTCTCAACCAAATACAGATCGACAAATGATTATTCGTTTTCGTTTGTTTAATGAAGGATTAGGTTTCCGTTACGAGTTTCCAGAACAAAAGAACTTAAAATATTTTGTCATCAAAGAAGAGCATTCGCAATTCGCAATGGCGGGAGATCACACAGCTTTTTGGATTCCTGGCGATTACGATACGCAAGAATACGATTACACGGAATCTAAATTATCAGAAATTAGGGGATTATTTGATAAAGCCTATATTGGAAATGCATCTCAACAATCTTTCTCAAAAACAGGTGTACAAACAGCTTTGATGATGAAAGCAACAAACGGACTTTACATCAATTTACATGAAGCTGCGTTGATTAACTATCCTGCAATGAGTTTGAATTTAGATGATAAAACATTAACATTCGAATCGTGGTTGACTCCTGATGCTTTGGGCGATAAAGGATATCTACAAGCACCTTTTAATACGCCTTGGCGTACAATTATTGCGAGCGATGATGCAAGAGAAGTTGCATTTAAAGGGCCGCAAATAATTTATAATTTAAATGAACCTTCAAAAATTAAAGATACTTCTTGGATCAAACCTGTAAAGTACGTTGGAGTTTGGTGGGAAATGATTACAGGAAAAAGCTCTTGGGCTTATACAGACGATTTCCCCACAGTACAATTAGGTATAACCGATTATAAAAATGCGAAACCAAACGGAAAACATGGTGCAAATAACGAGCGTGTAAAAGAATACATTGATTTTGCTGCAGAAAATGGATTTGATGCTGTTTTAGTAGAAGGATGGAACGAAGGTTGGGAAGATTGGTTTGGTAATCATAAAGATTACGTGTTCGATTTTGTAACGCCTTATCCAGATTTTGATGTGAAAATGTTAAATGCTTACGCAAAATCAAAAGGTGTAAAAATTATGATGCATCACGAAACTTCGGGATCAATTCGTAATTACGAAAGACATTTGGATAAAGCATATAAATTCATGAACGATAATGGTTATACATCAGTAAAAAGTGGATATGTTGGTGATATTGTTCCTCGTGGAGATTATCATTACAGCCAAAATACAATTAATCATTATCAATATGCAATCGAAAAAGCGGCTGATTATAAAATAATGGTTAATGCACACGAAGCGGTTCGTCCTACAGGAGTTGCGCGTACATGGCCAAATTTAATTGGAAACGAATCTGCACGTGGAACAGAATACCAAGCTTTCGGTGGTTCTAAACCAAATCACGTAACGGTTTTACCTTTCACACGTCTATTAGGTGGACCAATGGATTACACGCCTGGTATTTTCGAAATGGATGTGAAAAAATTAAATCCAAACAATCATTCTCACGTTAATTCTACGATTGCAAATCAGTTGGCTTTATACGTGACAATGTATTCTCCTTTACAAATGGCTGCTGATATTATCGAGCATTACAAACAATTTTCTGATGCATTTCAATTCATCAAAGATGTGCCTGTAGATTGGCAAGATTCTAATTATTTGGAAGCTGAACCAGGAAGATATTTAACAATTGCGCGTAAAGATAAAAATTCGAACAATTGGTTTGTTGGAAATGTAAATGGTGAAACGCCTCGTTCAACAAAAATTAAATTAGATTTCTTAGATAAAGGAAAAAAATACGAAGCGAAAATTTATGCAGATGCAAAAGATGCGCATTACAAAACAAATCCACAAGCCTATAAAATTGAAACAAAAAAGGTTGATTCAAAATCTGTTTTAGATTTAACATCTCAAGCTGGTGGAGGTTTTGCAATTAGTATCAAAGAAATTAAATAAGTAATGAGTGATGAGTATTGAGAAACTTGTTACTCAATACTCAAAACTTACTACTCAAAACTTTTTAGTATGAAAAAAATACTTTTCACGTTAGGAATAGCTTCATTGTTTTTAAGCTCTTGTTCAAAAACAACAACACAAGCTACGCAGACAAATCATTCAGAAAAACAACTATTTGTTTGGAATGGTGCAAATATTTATTTTTTATTGACCGATCGTTTCGAGAATGGAGATAAAAAGAATGATGTTAATTACGGGAGAACTGCTAAAACATCTAAATTAAGAGGTTTTGAAGGAGGAGATTTTCGTGGGGTAATCAATAAAATCGAAGATAATTATTTTTCAGATTTAGGAGTTAATGCGATTTGGATGACACCGATTGTGGAGCAAATTCATGGATATGTTGATGAAGGACAAGGAAAAACATATGGATTTCACGGTTATTGGACAAAAGATTGGACGTCGATTGATAAAAACTGGGGAACTGAAAAAGAGTTACAGGAATTAGTAGACAAAGCACATGCGAAAGGCATTCGTATTATGTTGGACGCGGTGATTAATCACACAGGTCCAGTTACAAATTCGGATGGTGTGTTTCCTGCTGATTGGGTTCGTGTTTCGCCACAATGTACTTATGAGTCTTACAAAACGACGATTGAATGTACGTTGGTAAAAAATCTTCCAGACATTTTAACGGAATCAGAAAATGATGTGATGTTGCCCCCGCAATTGTTAGCAAAATGGTCGCAAGAAGGTCGTTTAGACAAAGAAGTTGCTGAATTGAATGCTTTTTTCGCGAAATATAATCTTCCAAAAGCACCGAAATATTATATCATGAAATGGCTTTCAGACTATATTCGTAAGTACGGAATTGATGGTTATCGTGTCGATACGGTGAAACATACGGAAGAAAATGTTTGGAAGAAATTCGAAGAAATTTGTCAAGATGCGTTTGCTGAATATAAAGCGAATAATCCTATAAAAGTATTGGATCAAAATAAGTTTTTCTTGTTAGGAGAAGTTTATGGATATTCGATTAATGATGGTCAGCAATATAATTTTCCTGATAAAACGGTTAATTATTTCGAGAATGGATTTGATGCGTTAATCAATTTTGATTTGCGTTCAACTCAAAAAGAATCTAATCAAACTGTTTTTGATCGATACAATGATATTCTTCAAAAGAAGATGAAAGGAAAGTCTGTGATGAGCTACATTACCTCGCACGATGACGGTTCGCCTTTTGATAAAAATCGTCAAAATACTTGGGATGCAGGAACTCGATTGTTATTGGCGCCAGGGATTTCGCAAATTTATTATGGAGACGAAACGGCTCGTCCGTTAGAGATTGAAGGTGTTGATGGAGATGCAAATCTTCGTTCGAATATGAACTGGGAAGATATTAAACCAAATTCAGAAACGGAATCATTATTGAATCATTACCAAAAATTAGGACAATTTAGACGAAATCATCCAGCGGTTGGAGCAGGAAATCAAACAGATTTGCAAAATTCTCCGTATATTTTTACAAGAAAATATAAGACAGACGAAGTGGTGATTGGATTGGAAATGCCAATTGGAAAAAAAACAATTAATGTAAGTTCTGTTTGGAAAGATGGTACCAAAGTTCGCGATGCTTATTCAGGTTTTTCTGGAAAAGTTGTGAACGGAAATTTAGAATTGAATACGACTTCCAATATTGTATTATTGGAAAAAGTGAATTAGTTTTTTGAGAAGTAATAGAAGAAAAATGATAAAAAAAATAGTTGGTTTAACCTTGATGACAACTTTGTTTTTAACAAGTTGTGAAAGCAAAAAAGAAACAAAGTCAGAAGACGTTAAAACTGAAAGGAAAGAACAAAGCATTTTGCCTTTTACGGCTGATATGGCAGAAACTTCTGTGATTTATGAAGTGAATGTTCGTCAGTTTTCACCAGAAGGAACTTTTGCAGCGGTTACAAAAGAGATTTCGAATATCAAGAAATTAGGGGTTAAAATCCTTTGGATTATGCCCATTTACCCAATTGGAGAAGAAAATCGAAAAGAAGGTTTAGGTTCGTATTATTCGATCAAAGATTATAGAGGAATCAATCCAGAATTTGGAAATGCCGAAGATTTTAAGAAATTGGTTGATGAAGCGCACAAAAACGGAATCTATGTGATTTTGGATTGGGTTGCGAATCACACGGCTTGGGATCATCCTTGGGTAAAACAACATCCTGATTGGTACGAACAAGATAAGAACGGGAAAATGCATTCTCCTTACGATTGGTCGGATGTTGTGGCGTTAAATTTCGATAACAAAGAAATGCGCAAACAGATGATTGCCGATATGAAATATTGGTTAGATGATTTCAAAATTGATGGTTTCCGTTGTGATATGGCGCACGAAGTTCCAACAGATTTTTGGAACGAAGCAAAACCTCAATTGGCAAAAGGTCGCGAAATTTTTATGTTAGGTGAAACAGAGAAACCAGATTTATTAGCAAATAATGCATTTGATGCTGCTTATGGTTGGGAAATTCATCATATCATGAATGATATTGCAAAAGGTAAAAAGAATGTTTCTGCGATTGATGCGTACATGGATTCGATTCCGAAAAAATGGCAAGCGGACGATTATAAATTATTATTCACATCAAATCATGACGAAAATTCTTGGGCTGGAACTGAGTACGAAAGAATGGGTGATGCGGTCGAAACATTTGCTGCATTAACGTATACTTTACCTGGAATTCCATTGATTTATAATGGACAAGAAGAAGATTTTAATCGTCGTTTAAAATTCTTTGTCAAAGATTCTATTGATCGTAATCCAACAGCAAAAATGCGTGGCGTTTATGAAAAGTTAGGAGAACTTAAAATCACAAATGAAGCATTTAATGGAGCGAAAAAAGCGGCTTCTTACGAACGTTTGAAAACATCTGATGATAAATCTATCTTAGCGTTCAAACGTCATAAAAATACGACAGAAGCTTATTTTATTGCGAATTTTACGAAAGCAAATAAAGAAATTATAGTTCCAATTAATGGTGTGTACAAAAACTTTATGAACAACGAAGATGTGACATTTGATGCAACAACAAAACTGAAATTAAAACCTTGGGAATACCTGATTTTAGTTCAGAAGAAAAAATAAATTCTTAAAAGCTGGTTAAATTTTTAATCAGCTTTTTTTATGGTATAATGCTTGTTGATAAACGTTTAAAATCCAAATCATGAGAAAAATAATTTTATCAACAGCAGTCATTTTAAGCTTAGTTTTCTCTTCGTGTGAATCGAAGAAAACAGAAAACTCAGAAGTTATCACAAGTAAATCTGAAGTTGCAGAACAGCCAATTGTTTCGGAAAGTGATATTGCGAATCATCCAGAGTCATCGACTTCACAAAATACTTATGAGGTTTTACAAGATAATGGTCAACAAAAAACGGTAAATATTGATCCAAATGAAACGGTGATTTCAGCAAATAGTTTACCTATTAATGCACAAAATTTTGTTTCGAAAAACTTTGGTAATATGGAGTTTGTGAATGCGATAAAAGAAGTTGAACGCAATATCACAACATATAATATTCAGTTAAAAGACGGAACAAAAATAGAATTTACAGATAATGGTGATTGGAAAGAGGTGAAAAATGGTTTAGGAAAAGCGATTCCGATTAAATTTTTCCCAGATAATATTCAAAAATATCTTCAAACTAAATATCCTAAAATTGATGCGAAATCAATTGAAATGGATACAAAAGATAAAGAAATAAAAGTTGAATTATTACAAAATAATGTCGATTTGAAATTTGATTTGAATGGTAATTTTATAAAAATTGATTAATCACATACATCAAAAACCTTGTCAATAGATGAGGTTTTTTTATTTCTATTTTTAAAATTTTACAATAACCTTCACATCAACATCTCGCAATTTTCAATATATTTATAGTAGAAAAAATCAACCAAAATGGATAAAAAATATTTGAGATCGTTAATTTTTAGACATCTCGATGGTTTGGTAACGGCTCCGGTATTAAGTGCTTTGGCTAAAAAAGGAGCTTTGCATTATATCGTCGAGCGTAAAACTATACAGTTAGAAGAATTGACAAACGAATTTCAGGCAAACGAAGGTTATCTAAATGTTGCTTTGCGTGTGTTGGCTTCGCAGAATATGTTAGAATATTCAGTGAATAATGCAGAAAATAGCGTCGAGATTCAAACCAATAAATATTCAGATAGAGCATTTACTAATATTGATATTTACCACGATTTAGCTGTTTTTTTAGCAGAAGATGAAGTCATCAATCAACATGATTTTTCGGATGAATTTTGCAAAAAATGGATCAAATTATTTGATAAATATAAAATCTATTTGATTACTGCTGATGACGAAGAGTTTCTTGAAAAACCTTTGCATTATCAAATTACCAAACATATCGAAGGCGTTTTAGTTGGGCCAATTATTGTGCGAATGGGAATGAGCGGTTTGTTTCATAAATACTTTATGGAAGCTTCTTTCAATCCAGATGAATTTCACAAAAATCCACAAACGTTCGAGAAAATTTTGGAACGATTAACCGAATTAGGTTGGTTTACAAAACACGAAAAAAACTATAAATTCACCGAAATAGGACTGTTTTTTGCGCGTCGTGCAACATCGTATGGCGTTACAGTTTCTTATTTGCCAATGTTTGGGAAGTTGAATGATTTGCTTTTCGGTTCACCAACAAAATTGCGTGAAATTACCGATGGTGAAGATGAGCAACATGTGAATCGCGAAATGAATGTTTGGGGTAGTGGAGGAGCGCATTCCACTTATTTCAAGGTGATTAATGAGTTTATTGTAGATATTTTTAATCGCCCGATAGAAGAGCAACCGAAAGGGATTTTGGATATGGGATGCGGGAATGGAGCGCTTTTGCAACATTTGTATGATGTGATAGAACGTCAAACTTTACGCGGAAAACATCTCGACGAATATCCACTTTTTTTGGTTGGTGCAGATTATAATCAAGCAGCGTTGAAAGTAACGCGTGCCAATTTAATTAAAAATGATATTTGGGCAAAAGTGATTTGGGGCGATATTGGTGATCCAGATCGTTTGGCAACAGATTTGAAAAATGATTATTCAATAGAGTTGAGTGATTTATTAAACATTAGAACATTTTTAGATCATAATCGAATTTGGGAAGATGTAGAAGATGTCAAAACAAATCGAATTAGTGCTTCTACTGGAGCTTTTGCATTTAGAGGAAAACGATTGTCAAATAATGATGTGGAACAAAATTTATTGAATCATCTCAAAAAATGGGCACCTTATGTAGATAAATTTGGTTTGTTATTGATCGAATTACATACGATTGCTCCAGATTTAACGGCGGAGAATTTAGGAAATACACCTGCAACAGCGTATGATGCAACGCATGGATTTTCGGATCAATATATTGTAGAAGTCGATGTTTTTCATCGAATTTGTCAAGAAACTGGTTTAGTTCCAGATAAAACATTGTTCAAAAAATATCCAAACAGTGAATTGGCAACTGTTAGTATCAATCTTTTGAAACGATAATATTTAAAAGATATATTAAATCAAAAAGAGGCTGTCTCAAAAG
>NZ_DLOC01000050.1:0-2777 GCF_002478465.1 Empedobacter sp. UBA7494 | reverse complement strand
CGGATATTTTTCAACAGAAACCAATAAACGGCTTAATGTAGATCCTAATTGATCTTGAGCTTGTTGAAATTTCGCAATATTTGCATCTGTTAATTGACTTGGATCATCAATTTTAATTTGATTAGAAGTCGCTTTTGCACGTGCATCAATTACAGCTGTTAACGTTTCTTTTTCCATATTCGCAGCACCTTTTACCGTGTTCACTAAATTTGGAACTAAATCTGAACGTTTTTGATATGTATTTTCTACATTCGACCATTGTTTTTGTACACCTTGGTCTGTTGTTTTAATCGTATTCGAAACTCCAATTCCCCAGAAAACGATTCCTGCAAGAACTAAAAGAATCACTCCGCCAATAAGACATCCTTTGTTTTTCATAGTATTTTTAATTTATTATTACGTAAAAATAGTGTTTTTTAAACAATTTTTTATCAAAAATAAAACCGAGCTTATTTCTAAACTCGGCTTTAATATTTTTTGGATTTTAAACGTTTAATTTAATAATGTTTTTGCCCAACTTTCTTCAATCGGTAATAACCAATTTTGCTTAAAATCATTCAAAGAAGAAATTCCATTATTGAAAACTTTTACATTTTTGATTTCTCCTTCTTTTACTTTTTGTTTAAATGTTGGTAATTTTTCGATAAAAACTTCCTGTTCACTTTCATACGAAACTAACATTCTGTTCAATAAATCGAACGAATAATCTGCATCAATTTCGCGTACGATTTTCGTTAATTTATCGATAGAACAACCACTTGCTGTCGCTTGATTTTCGTCTACACCAACTACAATAAATTGATCGTAAGGTAAATCAAAATCAGCTAAAAGTTCAGCGCCATGCGCATTCCAATCTGCTATAAAAGTATTTAGTTTAGCTGTAATAGCTTGCTTTTCTTCTGTTGAGAATTTACGATTGGCTTGAAAAATCCAAATTCTTGAATCGTCTGCTAAATTCATTTTCTCTTTATTTAAAATTTGTTCTTCAAAGATACGGAAATTTTGAGTAGTGAGTAATGAGTTGTAAGTTTTGAGTTAAAATGAAAAAGCCATCTCAATGAGATGGTTTTTCAATATTATTTTTATAATTTCGATTATAAATCTTTCGCTTCCATAATCAATTCAGCTAAGTCTTTTACCATAACCGTTGATTCTTTTTCGAAGTGTTTTACCCCGTCAGTCATCATTGTATTACAAAATGGACAACCTGTTGCAATAATGTGCGGCTCTTTCTCTAAAGCCTCTTCTGTACGTTCTACATTGATGTCTTTGTTTCCTTTTTCTGGTTCTTTGAACATCTGCGCTCCACCAGCACCACAACATAATCCACGTGTTTTGCAACGTTTCATTTCGACTAATTCGGCATCTAATTTTTCGATTAATTCACGAGGCGCTTCATACACATCGTTACCGCGACCTAAATAACAAGGATCGTGGAAAGTGATTCGTCTTCCTTTGAATGTTTCAGAACCTTCTAATTTCAATTTACCTTCGTTGATTAACTGTTGTAAATATTGAGAATGATGCAAAACTTCATACTCTCCACCTAAACTTGGATATTCATTTTTTAAGGTATTGAAACAATGTGGACAAGTCGTAACGATTTTTTTCACTTCGTAAGCATTCAGAACTTCAATGTTCATCATAGCTTGCATTTGAAAAACAAATTCGTTTCCGGCACGCTTTGCAGGATCACCTGTACACGATTCTTCTGTTCCTAAAACAGCGAATTCTACTCCAATATTATTTAAAATCTTAACGAATGCACGTGTTATTTTTTTGGCTCTATCATCAAAACTTCCAGCACATCCAACCCAAAACAAAACTTCTGGTTGTTTGCCTTCGGCCATATATTGAGCCATTGTTTTAACTGTAATATTTGACATATTTTTTTGTAGTCTTTGTGTTATTTGAATGGATTTGGTTTAATGTTTTCCATCATCAAAAACTTGAATCGAAACATTTTTTTCTACCAAATCTGTAAATTTACCATTGTATCGTGTTGCTTTTACTAAATGGTTGTCTACCCAATGATAATTTCCTCCACGAGGTTTTCCCATTAAAAGTCCATGGTATTTGAAACCATGTTTTTTCAACCAAATTTCTGTGTACTCACGATGTTCTTCTGTACGTGATGTAAAAAATGTGATAATATGTCCTTCATCGTACCATTTGTTTAACGTTTCTAAAGCATCTGGATATAATTCTGCTGTTAGCATACGTTCTGGTTCTTCGTTTGGAATATCATCGCAAATTGTTCCATCAATGTCAATTAAATAATTTTTAACATTTTCTGGTAAAATAGGACTTACTCTTTCTCCGTTTTCAATTTTTTCCTCTAAGAAATTTTCCATGTGTGTTGTGTTTGTGTGTTATGTACAAAAATTAATAGTTCTTTGAGAATGAGTAATTGTATTTTACAATTTTAATCGTTTGCCCAATTCAATCTATCCGCATTGTTAAATTGCCAAGGAGCTCCATTGTTTTCGACATTTGTCATCATCATGTTCAACTCGTTTGGTGCAGCAGATTGTTCCATTACCAAATAACGACGTAAATCAACAATAATTGATAAAGGATCGATATTTACTGGACAAGCTTGTGTACATGCATTACAAGATGTACATGCCCATAATTCTTCTTCCGTAATAACCTCGCCAACCAGTGCCCGATCATACGCTGCCGATGCAGCCGCTGTTTCAACGGCTCCTTGTCCCTGTGCTGCCAGTGCAATCTGATTGCCCTTCGTATGATTGAATAAGAAAGATGGAACCCAA
>NZ_DLOC01000034.1:0-42744 GCF_002478465.1 Empedobacter sp. UBA7494 | reverse complement strand
TAGTATTTTGCAAACCTACAAAAGAAGTATACACATCTGTTCCAATCACCATGTTTCCATTACGATCGACATAATGGCCGTTCATCACAAAATAATCATACAAGGATTCGAAAGAACCTAAATCATTCCAAACAAATTTTGCTGGAACTACTTTTATCTTCTTGCTTCGTTCCATTACGGCATAATCGATACTATTTGATGGAATATTCATTGAAAGTTCTTCGTTCAATTCTCCGTTGATATTTTCAGACCAAGCAATTTTTGAAGCTTCGTAAATTTCTTTTTCAAATTTCTTTAGTTCTTTCAATAAAACACGTGCTTTGAAACAAAACATTCCACTGTTCCACAAAAAATTCCCTTGCTCGATAAAATCTTGCGCCGTAATATGATTGGGCTTTTCGCGGAAAGAGAGCACATTATCTCCTTTGTGCTCAATATAACCATAACCTGTTTCTGGACGAGTTGGATGCACTCCAAATGTGACGATATAGTCATTTTGTGCTAATTCGATTGCTCTATTCATCGCTTCTTGATAGGCTTCCATATCTTCAATCAAATGATCAGATGGTGTCACAATTAGAATATCATCATCCTCAACTGCTAAAGCTGCAAATGCAATTGCCGCTGCAGTATTACGTGGAACAGCCTCTACAATTTTCGTGTATTCAACATTCATTTTATCAAGTACTTCTTGACTTAAATGGTCATTATCTTTATTCCCAATCACCATTAATTTATCAGCAATTGGACGATTACGTTGAATCGTTAACTCAAATAAAGATTGCCCATTAAACAAAGGTAAATATTGTTTGGGATGACTTTTTCGTGAAAGTGGCCATAAACGACTTCCTACTCCTCCAGATAAGATCACATTATAAATACACATAAATTCTTCTAATTCGAACTTGTAAAGTTATTAAAAACTACTATATCATAGCATTCTATTATGATTTTTCTTTTAAATACAAAAAAAGCGTTCAAAAATGAACGCTTTAAAGTATTAGTATTGATTTTATTAAATCATCGAAATACGTAATGTATTGGTAATTCCTTTCTCAAATGCTGGCATTGCATTCAGATTGATGATATAATCACCATATTCTACATAACCCGCATTTTTCGCTAAGATATTGACCTCTGTAACCGTTTGATCCGTAGATGTATCGCGAGGATCGTAATTAATTGCTTTTACTCCCCATAATAGGTTCAACATACGGTTAATACGTTTACTTGGATTGAAAACCAAAATAAATGAATTTGGACGATGTGATGAAATTTGGAAAGCGGTATAACCAGAATACGTCAACGTGGCAATTGCTTTCGCTCCTGTATCTTCTGCCATTTTAGCTGCATTGTAACAAACCATATCAGTTACGAAACGTTCGTTTTTGATCTTTGGTTTGTGTTCTGGTACATGTACGTGCTCATCATCTTCGACTGTTTGAAGAATCTTCGTCATTTTCTCGATAACTTGTACAGGATATTGTCCTACAGAAGTTTCTCCAGATAACATTACTGCATCTGCTCCATCAAAAACTGCATTTGCAACGTCAGAAACTTCCGCACGAGTTGGTGTTAAACTCGAAATCATAGTTTCCATCATTTGTGTTGCAACAATAACTGGCTTACGCGCTAATTTCGCTTTGTCAATTAATTGTTTTTGCGCTTTTGGAACGATTTCAAACGGAACCTCAACACCTAAATCTCCACGAGCAACCATTAATCCATCCGAAAATTCTAAAATATCATCGATATTTTCTAATGCTTCAGGTTTTTCAATTTTAGAGATAATTGGAATTTTTACTGTTCCATGTTCTTTGATAAAATCAGATAAATCTTTTACATCTTGTCCAGAACGAACGAAAGATAGTGCAAACCAATCGACACGATTTTCGATTGCGAATTTTGCATCTTCTTTATCTTTATCTGTTAGAGCAGGTAAAGAAATATTGGTATTTGGTAAGTTAACTCCTTTTTTAGAACGTAGCGGACCTCCTTGAATCGTTTCTGCTTTTACAGTATCTGTTCCGTTTGTCTCGATTACTTTGAAGATTAATTTTCCGTCATCAATCAAAATATTTTCTCCCACTTGCACATCTTGCGCAAACTTTTTGTACGTCATAAAAACTTTTTCTTTCGTTCCTACAACATCCTCGTTTGTAAATGTTAAAATATCTCCTGGATTGATGATAAAATCTTCGTGTTCCATTTTTCCAATACGCAACTTAGGTCCTTGTAAATCCGCTAAAATTGCTGTATTGTAGCCATGATCGTTATTTAATTGATGAATTGTTTCAATCTTACGTTTCACATCCGCATAGTCTGCGTGCGAAAAGTTGATACGGAACACATCTGTTCCTTTTCTCATCATTTCTAATAAAATCTCTGGACTATCGGTTGCCGGACCTAAAGTCGCGACAATTTTTGTCTTTTTAAGATATTGTCTATCGTAAATCATAATTTTTCCCTTTTTTTATGCACAATATTTTGTTAGAAAACCAATTGATCTGCATTGCTAATCAAATCGATATCTATTTTTTTGATCGTTTTTATAAAATCTTTTTCTACAAATGGTAGTTGAAGATATTGTAGTTCATCTTCCCAACCAGAGATTTTTACAACATAATTGCAATCCTTGTAATTTGGCACAAGAATAACGCTCCCTTTGAAAAGATTTGATAAATCTACTTCATTTTTTTTAAAATCGTATTGATTTGGCGTATTTTTAATGATATGATAATCTATTTTATTTGCTTCATCTAACCATTGATAGGTTTCGAAAAAATAAGTATGCTCATCTAACCGAATATCCAAATCCTGAATACGCTGAAAACGCGTATCAAAAGTAGAGTTGAGATGGAAAATAAATTGTGTAGAAGTGTTAAAACTAGAATTTACGCCTATGAGATGAAAATCTATCCAATCATCATATAAGAGTAATTCTGCCATGTTTCTAAACTTTTTCTATTTTCTTTTGTAGCGAATAGTACGCACGTTTTGCTGCGCTTTCTTCGGCTTTCTTTTTAGAAGTTCCTCTCCCTTTCGAGATGACTTTATCATTGAGACGGATTACTGACACAAAAACCTGCAAATCTTCTGCGTTTTGCTCCTCAAATGTATTGAATCTTATCGTATTTCTCGTTTTTTGACTCCATTCCAAAATCAACGATTTGTGACTTGTAATCGTGTGCTCCAAACGATCTAAATCCGCATAAGGGTCAATAATTTTGACTTGAATAAATTTTTGTACTGCAGCTATACCTCCATCGACATAAATTGCACCAACCAAAGCTTCCAACATATCACCATTCACGTCTTCACCCAAATTGTTGTGATTGTTCATTGGATCCAAATAATCCAACAAGCCAAGTTGTTTCGAAACAGCATTCAATTGTTTACGCGAAACAATTTTAGAACGCATTTTTGTTAAATAACCTTCTTGTTGATCGGGCGCTTTGTAGTATAAGTGCATTGCTGCAGAAGCACCAAGTAATGCATCTCCTAAAAACTCTAATCTTTCAAAGTTTATACTGTTTCCATTTTCATCTTTTTTCTGTGCAGATCTGTGGGTAAATGCTTCTTTAAAAACCTCAACATTGCGAGGAGTATAACCCAAAATCGACTTCAAAAATTTCAAAAAAGGATCAGATGAATTTGAATCATCACGATGATTTTTAAAAGAAAATAATTTTTTTAAGAAAGACATTACTTATACTTCTTAAATATCACACAAGCATTGTGACCACCGAAACCAAAAGTATTACTCAATGCATAATCTACATTTTTCTCTTTTGCTTTGTTAAATGTATAATCGATTTTAGGATCAAGATTCTCATCATCCGTAAAATGATTAATTGTTGGTGGAACGATACTGTTATTGATTGCTCCAATAGCCGAAATCGCTTCAACAATCCCTGCACCACCTAATAAGTGACCAGTCATAGATTTTGTTGAATTGATTTGAATATTATAAGCGTGTTCTCCAAATAATTTTTGAATTGCTTTAGATTCTGCAATATCACCTAATGGTGTAGATGTTCCGTGCATATTGATATGATCCACGTCTTCTACGCTGATATTGGCATCTAATAAAGCCTCTCTCATCACATTTAATGCGCCTAATCCTTCGGGATGTGGAGCTGTAATATGGTGAGCATCTGCTGTCATTCCTGTTCCTACTAATTCTGCATAAATGGTAGCTCCACGCGCAATAGCATGTTCGTACTCTTCTAACACAATACATCCAGCTCCTTCTCCCATTACAAAACCGTCACGGTCTTTGTCGAATGGTCTTGAAGCAGTTTGTGGATCATCATTTCGTGTAGATAACGCATGTAATGCATTGAAACCTCCAATACTTGATGCTGTAATCGCAGCTTCTGAACCTCCTGTTACAATTGCTTCTGCTTTTCCAAGTCTTAATAACATATAAGCGTCAATAATTGCATTTGTTGAAGAGGCACATGCCGAAACAGTTGTATAATTAGGTCCCATAAGACCAAATTCCATTGAAATATGACCAGGCGTGATATCTGCAATCATCTTAGGGATAAAGAAAGGATTGAATCGTGGTGTTCCATTTCCTGTCGCGTAATTCGAAACTTCTTCTTCAAACGTTTTAATTCCACCGATACCAGATCCCCATATAACGCCGATACGCTCTTTGTTTACATTTGTATCTTCTAAGATTCCACTGTGTTTTATTGCCTCTCTAGCTGCAATAATTCCCAATTGGGCACAACGGTCAATTTTTCTTGCCTCTTTACGATCAAAATGATCTTCGATATTGAAGTTTTTGATCTCACAAGCAAATTGTGTCTTAAAAAGAGTTGCGTCAAAAAGCGTAATAGGCGCAGCGCCACTTACACCATTCACTAATCCATTCCAGTATTCTTGGTATGTATTTCCGATTGGTGTTAGCGCGCCTAAACCTGTTACTACTACTCTTTTTAATTCCATAAAATAGGAACTATTACTTGTTTAAGTCTTCGATGTATGTTACAGCTTGACCTACAGTTGAAATTTTTTCTGCTTGATCGTCTGGAATTTGGATATCAAATTCTTTTTCGAATTCCATGATTAATTCTACTGTGTCTAATGAATCAGCTCCTAAATCGTTAGTGAAACTTGCTTCTAGCGTAACTTCGCTTTCGTCAACTCCTAATTTATCTACGATAATCGCTTTCACTCTTGATGTAATGTCAGACATAATTTTCTAATTTTAATTGTTGTAAACTAGTGCAAAAATATAAAACTTATATTAAATACAAGCTTTTTTTTATATGCACGCATAAGAACTTGGAAATATATGGTGAAAAAACATGCACGAAAACGTTTAAGTGAATGACATAAGTCAAATTTTTTACGCTTCTTTTTATTGTAACTTTGTGCAAAGTTTTTACCTTTAATATTTTAAAATACTTTAAAAATCACAAAAATGAGCATAGAATTGGCATCTTACGGAATAAAAAATTCCAAAATTAACTATCAATTATATCCTGAAGAGCTTACAGAGAAAATGATAGAATTAGCACAGGGAGAAATTACATCTTCTGGAGCAGTAAATATGTTAACCGGAGAATTTACAGGACGTTCTCCTAAAGATCGTTTTATTGTTAAAGACGAAATCACTGCAGAAAACGTTTGGTGGGATGGAAACATCAATATTCCTTTCGATTCTGATAAATTTGACGCTTTATACGATAAAGTTGTTGAGCATTTAAGCAACCGCGAAATTTATGTACGTGATGCTTTTGCTTGTGCTGACGATGCATACAAAACAAAAATTAGAGCAATTACAGAAACTCCTGCTGCTAATTTATTTATTTATAACATGTTTATTCGTCCAACAGAAGAAGAATTAAAAAACTTTGGTGATGCTGAATGGACAATTATTAATGCACCAACTTTTGTTGCAGATGCAGACGAAGATGGTACAAGACAACACAATTTCTCTATCTTAAATTTTAAACGTAAAATCGTTTTAAACGGAGGAACTGGTTATACAGGGGAAATGAAAAAAGGTATTTTTTCTGCCTTGAACTTCATCATGCCCGTATTTAGAAATACTTTACCAATGCACTGTTCTGCTAACTCAGGTGAAAACGGAGATACAGCAATGTTCTTTGGATTATCTGGTACAGGAAAAACAACTTTATCGGCAGACAAAAACAGACGTTTAATTGGTGATGATGAACACGGATGGACAGAAGACAATACAGTTTTCAATTTTGAAGGTGGTTGTTACGCAAAAGTTATCAACTTATCTCCAGAAGGTGAACCAGAAATTTTTGCAGCGATCAAAGACGGAGCTTTATTAGAAAACTGTAAATTAATTCCAGGTACTAACGAGGTTGATTTTACAGATACATCTATCACAGAAAATACACGTGTTTCTTATCCAATTGATTATATCGAAAATATTGCAGTTCCATCTGTAGGAAAAAATCCTAAAAATATTTTCTTCTTATCGTTTGATGCTTACGGAGTTTTCCCTCCAATTGCAAAATTAAACCCAGATCAAGCAGCTTACTTGTTTATCTCTGGATATACATCTAAAGTTGCTGGTACAGAAGCTGGTGTTACAGAGCCTCAAACTACATTTTCTACATGTTTTGGTGCACCATTTATGCCATTACATCCAACAAAATATGCTGAAATGTTGAGCGATAAAGTTGAGAAAACTGGTGTAAATGTTTGGTTAATCAACACAGGTTGGAATGGTAAAAAAGAGCGCATGTCTTTAAAAGACACTCGCGCCGTTATCAATGCAGCATTAAATGGAGATTTGGATAACGCAGCGTTTAAAAAGGATCCATACTTCGGATTTGAAGTTCCAGTTGCAATAGATGGTGTTTCATCAGAAAAATTAAATCCTGCAACTTCATTTGCAACAGAAGAAGCGTATGAAGAAAATGCGAAAGTATTGGCAGCTAAATTCAAAGAAAACTTCAAAAAGTTCGAAGAATTTGCGAATGCTGATTTATTAGCTGGAGGACCAACAATTTAAGATTAAAATTAAATCATATAAATTCTGGATTGCAATTGTAATCCAGAATTTTATTTTGGAGCAAACTTTAATGTTATAAACGGAGATAAAATCAACCCTAATTGACTCGTTTTTAAAGCGCTGAAATTAACTAAAGAAACCACTTTTTTCTTAAAGCCTTTTTTATCAACATCGCAATAAAAACCGTTTTCTATCGTACAGCTAAAATTATATTTTTTTGCCAATTGATGGTAATCAGACAATGGTAATATACGTTCCATCCAACTACCAAAATCGGGTTCACAACAATTATATTGATCAACATCAACCTGCATCACAGCTTGGTTTTGTCGGTAATATTCCAAAAAATCAATCAAGTCCACATAACGCAAACCACGAGATTTAGTTGCTAATAATTCTAATTCCTTTTCTGTTAATTCTGGACCTATTTTCTTTAGATATTCCTTTCTCTTTGGACAGTACTCTTCAATTTCATCTTTCTCCATTAATTTTCTTAATCTTTTCGCTTTAATGAAATTTTTAGGATTAGAAGCTGTTGTAAATAACATTTTTATTGAAGAATTAAGCTGACTGAAATAATTAAACATTTCATCCAAATCATGAATATGTTCTATTGTATCTGTCGAAATCAAATAATCTACTTTGATATTTCTATCCTTGATAAATTGTAACAATTCTTGATAAGATCCTTCAATATAATAATCGGGACCAAAACCTATTTTTTGACTTATTTTCTGAATTGTTGAAACAGAACTCGGATTAAAATCGCAATAAATCACTTTAAATCCTTTTTGTTTTAAATACAGACTTAAAAAACCATGACCACCACCAAAGTCAACAATGTATTCACCTTTAATAGGTGCAAAATTGATCAGTTTTTGCAAAGAATAATCAAACATTTGAAAGTAATAAAATAACGTAGGTTGCATATTTTCGATATAATCTATATTATATTCATTAATTCCTAAATCCTTAAAATTAATCTGATTTATTAATTTTACTACTGATTTTATTTCTTCTGAACAAAAAGTATTTTGATATTGTTGATAAGCATTCATATTACATTTTCAAATAAAATTCTTTTGTTAAATTAATGTAATCTTCGGTATATTGATGACGTTCGACTTCGATGATTAACTCATTTTCAAGGCATTTCTTGTCATGAAAACTAAATTCTAATAAAACACGTTTGGTTGCAGTAGTTGCATTTCCTTTTACATAGACTGTTTTTGATCGTTTTAAGTTGTTTTGCGAAGCAATTTTACAAAAAGCACCCATTTGATCGTATGGAATTATAAAACTCGCTAATCCGTCTTTGTGTAGTAATTCAGCAGTTTTTTTGATTAATTCTTCAAATGTTAAGGTTTCTTGCTGCCGTGCTTGTTTACGCGCGTCAAAATCAACCGTATCATTCACCACAAAAAAAGGTGGATTACTGACAATCAAATCATATTTTTTATTGGTTGAATAATCTTGAAGCGATGAATTAAAAATGGTTAATCGATCTGAAAAAGGTGCATTCTCGTAATTTTCTTTTGCTTGTAAAAAAGCATCGTTATCAATTTCTATTGCATCAATCATAGAATGAGGAAAACGTTGCGCTAACATCAACGAAAGTAATCCAGTTCCTGTACCAATATCTAAAATAGTATTTCCACTTTTTAAAGTAGCCCATGCACCAAGTAAAACACCATCTGTGCCTACTTTCATTGCGGTTTTGTCTTGAAAAATTTCGAATTGTTTGAATCGAAAAGGTTTTCTATTCATTGCAAGGAATCAAAATGTAGAATGTTGTACCAACAGAAATTTCAGTTTCAAAACGAATTGTTCCATCATAATCGTCAATAATTTTTTTCACCATTGGCAAACCAATTCCCATTCCACTATTCTTTGTTGTAAACTTTGGAATAAAAATAGAATCTTGTGATTCGACAGGAATTCCATTCCCGTTATCTTGAATGGTTATATGCAAAAAACCATCCACTAAAAACACATCTACTTTAACTTTCGCAATACGAGATTTCGGAATAGATTGAAACGCATTCTTTGTAATATTGGTGATAATTCGATTCAAATATTGTTTATCAAAAGTCATCATGATGATGTTGGGAGAATAATTAAATTCGATAAACTCCAATGGAAAAACATATAGCGCATTTTTTATGACGTCTACCACATCAATTTTTGCATCTTTACGAGAAGGCATTTTAGCAAAATCTGAAAAAGCTTCAGCAATCGCAGAGATGGTATCAATTTGTTGCAATAAAATATTAGTTGTTCGCATCGTCTTTTCTTCAAGATTTGGATCATTTACATCAAATTTTCGCATATAATTCTGTAGCATTAATCGCATTGGTGTTAATGGATTCTTGACTTCATGCGCAACTTGTTTCGCAAAATCTCGCCATGCTTCTTCACGTTCTTGCTTAGCTAATAAATCTGATTGTTCCCGCAATCGGTACAACATATCATTATAAGAATCTACCAGAACTTTTATTTCATCGTTACCATCATAGCGAATAGGCATATTGTTCGCAATAACTTCTGTTTCACGAATACGATCTGCAAACGACCAAAGTTTATTCAATGTACGTTTAGTAACAAAATAGACCGCAAATGTTCCGAATAAAAGAATAACACCAAAAGCTAATCCATAACTCCCAATTAAGGTAAACATGTCTTGTTGTAAAAAATCTTGGTTAGATTGATAAGGTAGACAGAGAATAGCAATGTTTTCATTGTAATAATTTTTGATATGACTATAAGACGAATAAAGATTGTTATCATCAGCGGTATCTTTATTCGTTACAATAAAATCATTTGACTTTTGTAGTTTGTCTAATATTTTTTGAGGCAAAACATTATAAGTCGTTGAAACCGGCTGAGTGGTTAAAATTTTATTACCACGTAAATCATAAATTACAATATCGGTTTTATTGATATCACCGATGCGAAGAAAACCATCTTCTAAAATCTCGTGAATATTATCTTTGGTTGCAATTCCAGGATAATTATCCATTTCATAATCTATCGCAGACTCTACCGCTCTAACTTTTCGTTTGAGAATATCTTCGTGATATTGTTTAGTTTGTTCATTGAAATGATTGGCAGTAATCAGCAAGATAGCACCTGCTGTAAATAACAAAATCGTTACCATATAAATGATAATACGAACGGGTAGCGATAGGTTATTTTTTTTTCTAATCATTTTTATTGTTGGAATAATCTTTTGACGTATTTTCCTAAGATATCAAATTCTAAATTCATTGTATCGCCCACTTTCACTTGATTAAGGTTTGTAAACTCCCAAGTGTAGGGAATAATTGCAACCGAAAACTGTCCAACTTTACTGTCTACAACTGTTAAACTAATTCCGTTAAGACAAATCGAACCTTTTTCTACTGTAACATTTCCAGACGATACTTCATCATATTCTACAGTAACAAAAAAGCTACCATTTTGGTTTTCTATCGAAACAACTTTTCCGGTTTGATCTACATGTCCTTGCACAATGTGACCATCGATACGCCCATTGTATTGCAAACATCGTTCTAAATTAATTAAATCTCCGTTTTTTAATGTGTTAAAATTTGTTTTTCGCAAAGTTTCCTCTATAGCAGTAACTTTATAAAGCCCATCTTTGAAATCAACAACTGTTAAACAAACTCCATTATGTGCAACACTTTGATCAATTTTTAATTCATCACAAAAATCAGCCTCAATCCATAAATGTAAATTAGATTGATCTTTTTCCGCTTTAATAAGCTTTCCTACTCCCTCTACTATTCCTGTAAACATGATGTTATTTTTTGTGAAATTAATAATTAAATTAAACTTATAAAATGAAAAAGGGATGATTTTAAAACATCATCCCTTAATTATATAAACGCTGTAATAATTTTTTACTCTACAGTAACAGATTTTGCCAAATTACGAGGCTGATCTACATTCTTACCTAATTTAACGGCAATCCAGTACGATAATAATTGTAATGGAATAGCTGTTAGGATTGGAGAGAATTCTTCTGCTGTTTCTGGAATTACTACGTAATCATCTGCCATAGCAGTTACTTGCTCATCACCATCATTCACAATTGCAATTACTTTGGCGCTACGTGATTTAATTTCTTGAATATTAGAAACTACTTTTTCGTAATAACCTTTTTTCGTTGCAATAACAATAACTGGCATATTTTCGTCCAATAAGGCAATTGGTCCGTGCTTCATTTCTGCTGCTGGATAACCTTCTGCATGGATATATGAAATTTCTTTCAATTTTAATGCTCCTTCTAAAGCCGATGGATAGTTGTATCCACGTCCTAAATAAATTGCATTTCTGTTGTCTTTGTATTTTTCTGCGATTTGATCAACAACACCTTCACAGTTGTCTAAAATTTGTTGAACTAAATCTGGAATACGCTCTAATTCACGTGTTAACAATGTAAATTTCTCTGTTGATAATTCACCGTTTTGTTTTCCTAATTTTAAGGCAATCAACGCTAAAATTGTTAACTGAGCCGTAAATGCTTTTGTTGATGCAACACCAATTTCTGGTCCTGCATGCGTATAAGCACCAGCATCTGTAATACGAGCAATAGAAGAACCCACAACATTGTTGATTCCAAAAATGAATGCTCCTTTTTCTTTTGCTAATTTAAGCGCCGCCAATGTATCAGCCGTTTCTCCTGATTGAGAAATTGCAATAACCACATCGTGTTTATTGATGATTGGATTACGGTAACGGAATTCTGATGCATATTCAACTTCTACAGGAATACGAGCGAAATCTTCAATCATGTATTCTGCAACCAAACCTGCGTGATAAGAAGTTCCACAAGCAACAATGATGATACGTTTTGCATTCAAGAATTTTTCTTGATAATCCCAAATACCAGCCATTTTAATAACACCTTCGTCTACTAATAAACGTCCACGCATTGTATCACGAATAGAGCGTGGTTGTTCGTTGATTTCTTTTAACATGAAATGCTCGTAACCACCTTTTTCAATCGCTTCAATATTTAATTGTAACTCTTGAACATCTAAAGAAACTGCTTCATTGTTATGGATTGTACGTACATCAACTTCTTTATCTAAAGTAATTGTGGCCATGTCACCATCTTCCAAATAAACCGCATCTTTTGTAAACTCGATAAACGGAGAAGCATCAGAAGCAACGAAAAATTCGTTATCTCCAATACCAATTGCTAATGGAGAACCTAAACGACCTACAACAATTGTATTTGCTTCTTCTTTGTCTAAAACTGCAATCGCATACGCTCCAATCACTTCATTCAAAGCTAAACGAACTGCGTCAGTTAAGTTTAAATTTTGTTCTTCTTGAAATAATTGAATAAAGTTTACTAAAACTTCTGTATCTGTATCACTATGAAAAACGTACCCTTTGTCTTTTAATAATTGTTTGATTGATTCATAATTTTCGATAATTCCGTTATGAACCAATACCAAACGTCCATTATTAGACATATGTGGATGAGAGTTTACATCATTTGGAACACCATGTGTTGCCCAACGTGTATGCCCAATTCCTAAATGAGGTGTTTTATCTAAATTTGCTGATTTATCTTCTAAATCTGAAACTTTTCCTTTTGTTTTTACCAATTCAAAATCGGTACCAGTAGAAAGAACTAAACCTGCACTATCATATCCACGATATTCTAGTCTTTTTAGTCCATTAATAATAATTGGGTACGCTTCGCGATGTCCAATATATCCTACAATTCCACACATAATATTTTATAGTATTTTAGTTAAATTCGTTAAATATAATACGCCCTATTTTTGAGAGTAATATACCAGTAATTTCAATTTTTTATCCGCTACTTCCGAATTATTTCCATGTAAAACAATTCTGTATGGATTATAAGCTCTATCATTTTGATAAGGATTTGTACTATTAATCGTAGTTGCATCTCTAACAGATGTTATAAAATTACCCATTGTAATAAACATCGTTTGATCTTTAAACTCATTTCCTTTCTCTAACATGCTTTTTAGATGTTTCGTGATATCAATTGTATAATAATCCGTATCTCCTTTTACAATAGGATTAAAGTGAACTGATGTAGGGTAAGAATTATAGAATTCTAAAACGTCTGCATACAATTCATTTATAACTTTATCATCTTTTTTGTAGTTATTCCAAGCAACTAAATAAGGCGGTTTTGGAAAACTAGTTGAACCATCAATATAGAATTTTAATTTTGCTCCAAGAATCACAATATTACTTTTTGTCATCTCAGATTTTAATTCATCTAATTGCGTTTGATTGAATTTTAATTTTGCATAATTTCCACTCATTCCGCTTAAATACAATCTCGCATCACCATTCACTTCATCAGGTTTGATTGTAGAATAAGTTGAACCTACTGCATTATTCACAATTTGAGAAGCAATAATATTGGCATTATTTGCAGTACCAGAATTCCACTGATTTGTCATATCAAAAGCATAAGTAGCACTCAAACGTTCTTTATAATTTGTGTCTGAACTTGTTTTTGCTGTCGGATTTTTGTATGAATAATACATCTTCAAGTCAATTTTATTTGGATTAAAATTGACAATAAATCCATTTGATTCTTCAACAGAAAACTCTAAACCTTTGATATTTTCACGAATAAATGTTGCGTAATCAGAAAGCAATCCTGTTTTAGCATTTTTAATAATTTTTTCGTCAAAATAATCTGGATCTAAAGAAACTTTGTAACCAGGAACAACCTCAGAAATATTAGAAGTTCCAGTTTTTAGTTTAACAACTTTTCCTGTTACTGTTTTTCCGATTGTAGCTTTTCCGATTACTCTTGAATTAACAGAAATTGGAGATTCAAGGCCACTTAATGTTGAAAAATATTTCGTGTCTTTATATAAAACTGTATTAATGTCTTTAATTTTCAACGTCATTGTTAAATCCTTATTCCCATACAAAGAGTCAACTGCATACTTTGTTGTAATTTGGATTGTATCTGTATCTTTTGGTTTCTCTCCTGGTTTAGAAAGATTGATTGTATCTTTAGAAATTGGATCTTTAGTCGTGCTGTAATAAACTGGAATTACCAAATTCACAGAATCTACTTTAGGTTCAGTTCCAAAATCTTGATCTCCAATAGACGAAGGTCTAATTTGTGTATAAAACTTAGAAGATGTAGAACCAAAAATTGGCTCATTGTACACACCAAAAGCTCCATTTTGAAGTACAAACTTATCTGTACGAAGCGTGTCAAAATTGGCATTAAAAGCAATAACATCCAAGGATTTTACATTTCCTTCTGCCTCACCTCCAATCACGTTGTTATCTAATCCTAATGTTTCATTCTCACACGAAACAATTGCTCCCATTCCAATCATCATTGCAACAGACACAGAAAGGACATTCAAAAATTTTTTCATTAATCTAAATAGATTTTAATTAGAGTTCATTACTTCCTCAAGATAGAAGTTGTTGTAAACTTCTTTAGCTTGCTCTTTAGAACAATAGTCTAATAGAGGAATATTTTGTTGGTTGATATAGTTTTTCACATCTTCTGGAATCAAATCTTCCCCTTTCGCAACTGCATCAGCATATTCTAAAGAAGCTTGAATCATCCCTAAATGTGTAGGTTTTTCTAAATATGTTTGTACATCAGCTTCTACTTTATCAAAAGCTAATTTTTTAACTAATTCGTTATCTAATTCTCCTTCAAATCCGTTGTCAAATAAAGAAACAACAACTTTCGCATCTTGAAAGAAAGGATCGTCAGAATAATATTTTTTTAGATACAATGGTACTAAACTAGACATCCAACCCATTACGTGAACAACATCTGGTTTCCAATTTAATTTTTTTACTGTTTCTAAAACTCCTTTTGCGAAGAAAATAGAACGCTCGTCGTTATCAGAAAATAATCCATTATCTTCTCCATAAACTTCTTTACGTTTGAAATATTCTTCGTTATCGATAAAATACACTTGTAGTCTTTCTCCTGGAACAGAAGCGACTTTAATGATTAATGGTTGATCCAAATCATTAATAATCATGTTCATACCTGAAAGTCGTATTACTTCGTGTAATTGGTGTCTTCTTTCGTTAATTGCTCCAAATCTTGGCATAAAGATTCTTACATCTGCGCCACTACTTTGCATGATTTTTGGCAAATCTAATGCTTGTGAAGACATCGGATTTTCAGGAAAGTAAGGTACCATTTCTGTTGTTACATACAATATGCGCTTTCCTTCCATAATTTCTACTCTCTTTTCCTAATGAATAATAAGGCACAAATTTACAAAAAAATGTTGATATATTATTTGCTTATAGTAGCTTTGCAAGATATTAGTTTTTTTTTAACAAATCAGTGTTATGGTTATATTTAACGAAAAGGAAAAATTAACTCCCGCAATCGTCGAGTTAAAAAACCAAAACAAAACCATTGGCTTTATCCCTACAATGGGCGCTTTACACGAAGGTCACATGTCTTTGGTCAAAGCTTCTAAAGCTCAAAACGACTACACAATCGTCAGCATTTTTGTCAATCCGACACAATTTAATAATCCAGAAGATTTAGCAAAATATCCTCGAACTGAGGAAAATGATAAAGAATTGTTAATGAAAAACGGATGTGATTTTGTCTATATGCCTACTGTTGAGGATTTATATGAAACAAATGAAGGTGCAAAACATTACGATTTTGGCACAATAGACCAAGTGATGGAAGGCGCTTCTCGTCCTGGACATTTTGATGGAGTAGCTACAATTGTTTGCAAATTATTCAAAGCAGTTCAACCAACAAGAGCATATTTTGGAGAAAAAGATTTTCAGCAAATTCGTATCATTCAAGAAATGGTAAAACAAGAAAATTTAGATATCGAAATTGTTCCAATGCCAATTCATAGAGCAGATTCTGGTTTAGCATTTAGTTCAAGAAATGGACGTTTATCAACGCAACAAACTTCGGATGCACCACAAATTTATTCAATTTTATCACAAGCTGTAACGCTTAAAAAAGAAGGAAAAGATGTTCCTGAAGTAAAAGCTTTCGTCGAAAATGAATTCAAAAATTCACCTTTCGAATTAGAATATTTTGAAATCACAGATGAAGAAACCTTGTTGTCTATAGAACATTTTTCTGATGCCCAGCATATTCGTGGATTTGTCGTTGCTTATGCAGGCGATGTACGTTTAATCGATAATATTCAATTTTAATAAAATAGATCAAATCCTTCACTCCAATCGAAAAATATTGGAACGGGTTTTGAAATTTATAAGTTCAATGTAACTTTGCAAAATTATGATGATAGAAGTATTTCACTCTAAAATACATAGAGTTAAGGTAACAGACGCAAAATTAAACTACATCGGAAGTATTACAATCGATGAAGATTTGATAGATGCTGCAAATATGGTAGTTGGTCAAAAAATTCAAATTGTGGTTCAAGAAAACGGAGAACGTTTTGAAACTTACATTATTAAAGGAAAACGTGGAAGTGGAGAAATTTGTTTAAATGGACCAGCAGCGCGTAAAGTACAAGTAGGTGATACTGTCATTTTAATTACGTATGCGATGATGGAATTTGAAGAAGCCAAAACCTACGAACCAACAATTGTTTTCCCTAACGAGAACAATCGTTTAGATTAAGAAATTAATTTTCAATAATTTATATGAAGAGTAAGATCAAACAATCGCTCTTCTTAATCATTGCTTCATTGTTAGCCGTTTTTTTTGTCGTGGTAACAGTGAAGCAAATTGATTTCGAACGAGTTGCAAAAGTTTTAAAACAAACCAATTATTTTTGGATTTTTGCATCTATGGCAATCAGTATTCTCACGTATTGGATACGTGCCGCTCGTTGGAATCTTCTTCTAAAGCCGATGGGCTACAACACACAAACCTCATCTGGTTTTTGGGCTATTGCATTTGCATATTTTATGAATTTGACCATTCCTCGAAGTGGTGAAGTGGCTCGTGCAACAAGTTTCTATAAAATGGAAAAAGTGCCGTTTGAGAAATCTTTCGGAACAGTAGTTTTAGAGCGTGTAATTGACGTTTTATTTTTGGGATTATTTTTCAGTTTAACACTTATTTTCAATTACGAAACATTCCTCAAATTTGTTGAATTAGGAAACAAAGAAAAAGCGCACCAACCTACAACAGAACCTTCTTTCTTAAAATATTACATCGCAATTGGAGTTCTTGTTTTAGGAATTGGATTAATCGCTATTTTCTGGAAAAAAATTAGTCAATTAAAGTTTTTTGAAAAAATCAAAACCTTTCTATTTGGACTTTGGGAAGGAATAAAATCAATCTCAAAATTAGAAAAAAGAGGTTTATTCATTTTTTATTCTTTCGCACTTTGGATTTGTTATTTTTTAATGACTTTTCTTGTTTTCTTCGCTTTTCCGGACACCAAAAATTTTGGAATACCAGAAGGTTTATTCCTATTGATTGCAGGATCTCTAGGAATGATTTTACCTGTTTCGGGCGGTTTGGCTTATCCGTATATTATGTCGATTGCATTTTCGGCAGTTTATTTAGCAAAAGGCGGAGATCAGCACGAAGGACGAGCAATTGGAGATTATTTTGGATTAATCCTTTATATAGCTCAAGTTATATCAATGATTAGTTTTGGATTGATTGCTATTTACAAAATCGCACGAATTCGACGAGATTCTACACAATAGTTACATACCTCCAAAGCTACGATTCCAAAGTTTTACCATTTTATTGATTTCCCAAGGATTTATTTTATAAAATATTTTCATAATTATAAAGAAAATAAGATTGACTAACAGTACAAAAAGTAATTCCATAGCGAATAAGTTTTTATTAAATATACATTTTATTTCTTTATCATTTCCAAATATTTAGGTGCTTGTTCCTCTAAAATTTCTGTGATTTTATCGTATTTGTTTTCTTTTACGAGTTTCTCCAATTCAAAATTCGCATAACAATATCGCACATAATCGGTGACTTTATTTTCTGGAATATTTAAACTTTCGATGAAATAATTTGAGGTGAAATAATTCTCTAAATCCTTGATTTTATCTACCTTTTTGAAATATTTATCTACTTTTTTAGCTTCTTTCTTTTGTCCTGAAATCATAGCTATCCAATTAGAAGGATCCAATAATCCATTATTATTCAACATCGAAGAAGCATAAGGATCAATTTTTCTGAAACGCAAATTAGGATCAAAACCCAAGTTCAAATTATCATATAATTCATCTACTTTTCCGTGTTCTAACTTGATGTTATTCTTAAAATTTTTGTCTAACGTATTAATTCGCGCTTCAGCAAGTTCAATCGTTTCAATATTCAAGTGAATCGTCAGCATTCCTTTTGCTAAAATATCCGATGTAATTTTGATTTTTCGTTCGATATAAAAATCATGTGTAATCACCAATTCATCTCCAACAGAAGCTTTAATTGAAAACATTCCGCTCGCATTTGTAAACGTTTTCGCATTCGTCGATTCGTTTGTCACCAAAATATTGTCTACCGCATCTTGCCCAGCAACACCATCATCAATTACCACTTTTCCAGTAATCAAGGTTGTTTGCGCAAAAGAAAATGTGCTTATCAAAACAAAAAATATAACGTATAAAATTTTATTCATTCTTTTTGATTTTTGACAAATAAATCGGCGCTTGTTCTTGTAAAATCTGAGTTATTTTTTCGTAATTATTTGCTTTGACCAATTTATCTAATTCAAAATTAATATAACAATACTTAACATATTCACTAACTTTATTTTCTGGAATATTTAATGTTTCGATGAAATAATTTGGGGTAAAATAATTCTCCAAATCTTTTATTCTATCTTCTTTTTTGAAATATTCGTACTGATTTTTTTCTCGCTTCCGTTGACCTGAAATCGCAGTAATCCATGCCGCAGGATTCAATAATCCAAAACTTCCAATATTTGAAGTAGCATTAGGATCAATTTTTCTGAAACGAAAATTAGGATCAATTCCTAAATTCAACTGTTTGTACATTTCATCAACTTGGTCATATTTGAGCTTGATATTGTTCTTAAAATTTTTGTCTAACGTATTAATTCGCGCTTCTGCAAGTTCAATCGTTTCAATATTCAAGTGAATTGTCAGCATTCCTTTTGCTAAAATATCCGATGTAATTTTGATTTTTCGTTCAATATAAAAATCATGTGTAATCACCAATTCATCTCCCACAGATGCTTTGATCGAAAACATTCCATTTACATTTGTAAACGTTTTAGCATTCGTCGATTCGTTTGTCACCAAAATATTATCCACCGCATCTTGCCCAGCAACTCCATCATCAATCACCACTTTTCCTGTAAGCAAAGTCGTCTGTGCAAATGTGAAAACGCTCAACAAATTCAATAATAAAATGTATTTTATTCTACTCATTTTTCTTCATTTTTGCTAAATAAATAGGCGCTTGTTCCTCAATTATAAATAAAATTTCATCAAAATTATTATCTCGCAATAATTTCGGAAAATCAAAATTTGAGTAACAATAATCCAAAAACTCGTTTATTTTTCCTTCTGGTATTTTCAAATCATTCACAAAATAATACGTCGTAAAAAATTTATGCAACGCCAATAATTGATCTTCTTTCACAACTTTTATCGGAACTGGATTTTTCATTCGTTTTTTTGGACTTTTAAACACATTTAACAACCCAAGTAAATTAACTCCACCAACTTGTTTAATCGTTCTATTCACTCTTTCCTCATCATATTTAAGATTCAGTTCCGCTTTAAATTCTAGAGAAGTAAAACCCGCTTC
The DNA here is from genome assembly GCF_002478465.1 of Empedobacter sp. UBA7494. Lineage (NCBI taxonomy): Bacteria > Pseudomonadati > Bacteroidota > Flavobacteriia > Flavobacteriales > Weeksellaceae > Empedobacter > Empedobacter sp. UBA7494. The sequence goes on along the minus strand of NZ_DLOC01000034.1, from coordinate 22,972 downwards.
ATCATTCAGTTTTTCTTGAAATGATTTTTCTTTTCCCAAATTTTTTAGCGAATTTTTATCCAATTTCGAGATATTTGCTTCTTTCAATTCAATCACTTCAATATTTACATGAATCGTCACAAAACCTTTCGCAATCATGCTTTCCGAAACTTTCAATCTTCTTTCTTCGATTCCCGTATGCTTGATTAACAATTCATCATTCAAATTCACATTTATCGAAAATAATCCAACATTATTTGCTTTTGTTTTGGCTTTTGTCGTTAAGTTTTCAATCGAAGTTCCTTCCAAATCAATAACTTCTTCTGCATCATCCACAATAATTTTTCCTGTGATTAAAGTGCTTTGTGCTTGAAGATAACTTGATGAAATGATGAATAAAAAGAATAAAAATTTACTCATGTTCGATTGTTTTTTGGTTGATAATTGAAAGATAATTTGGTGCTTGTTCTTCGAAAATTAAAGTGATTTTATCATAATTATTTGCTTTAAAAAGTGGTTCTAACTTAAACTCAACAAAGCAATAATGAATAAAATCAAGAATATTTCCTTTTGGAATTTTCAAATCATGTGCAAAATAATATTCGGTGAAATAATCTTTGAGCTGAATGATTTTATCATATTTATCAAGGTTTTTCTTTTTCAGAAAATGTTTATACGTCTGCACTTCTTTGTCCGAATATTGCTCTATCAAACCCATCACATTTTCATAACGAATGGGAACTCTTAATTTTCGAAGATATTCCGAAGCAAAATAGGCTTTCACCATATCATTTTTAAACTCTTCATTAATACCTAAACTTTTATTGATTTTTTCGCTTTGCGTTTCGTCTTTGCTAATATTTTCTTTCCAATTCTTTAAGCGGTTTTATTTTCGTTTCGGATAATTCTATCACTTCAACATTTAGATGAACGTCTATAAAACCCTTTCTAATCATTGATTCAGAAATCTTAAGCTGACGTTCTTCAATTCCAATTTGTTTGAAAAGTAAAACATCGTTTGGCTGAACTCGAATCGAAAAAAAACCTTTTTCATTTGATTTTGTTCGTGCATTTGACGTTAAATTTTCGATTACAAAATCATCAAGATTAACGATTTCATCCGCATTATCTACCATAATTTTCCCCGAAATTAAAGTCGATTGTGCATTGGCAGAAATACAAAAAATATAAAAAAAGCTAAGAAGTAAAGTTCTTTTCATTGGCATTTTAAAATATGATTAAAAATAATCGAGAAAATAATTGAAAATCAATATTTAACTCAACTTTATCTAAAGTTGATAATTTGTTAAAAAAGTAAATTATTGTTAACGTTTTTTGATTATTGTATTAAAATTTTTCACACTTATAACTCCATATCTTGTCGCGATAAAACATTATTTTTGTCTAAATTTAAAGCTATGGCTAAAACAAAAACTACATATTTCTGCCAAAACTGTGGCACGCAAACCGCGCAATGGATGGGACAATGCAAAAGTTGTGGCGAATGGAATACCATTGTTGAAGAAATTGTGGACAAAGGCGACGAAAAAAAATCGTGGAAAGATAAATCGGACAAAAAAGAGAAAACGTTTGCCCTGAATATTCGCGAAATAAATCCATTAGGAGAAATAAGAATTTCAACGAAAAACCAAGAATTAGACCGAGTTTTAGGAGGCGGAATTGTTCCTGGATCAGTGATTTTAGTTGGTGGAGAGCCCGGTGTTGGAAAATCGACATTGATGTTGCAAGTAGCCTTAAAGTTAGATACGATTAAAATCTTGTATGTATCTGGAGAAGAATCTGTTTCGCAAGTAAAACTTCGTGCTGAACGAATTGGAATTGAATCGGATCAATGTTTTATTTTACCTGAAACCAATACGCAAAAAATATTTGCTCACGCCAAAGAAATTCAACCTCAACTGATTGTTGTCGATTCTGTGCAAACGCTTCAAACCACTTATGTAGAGTCTTCTCCAGGAAGTATTTCGCAAATTCGAGAAACAACTTTTGAGCTAATTCAGTACGCAAAAGAAACCAACACACCGATTATTTTAATTGGACATATTACGAAAGAAGGTGTGATTGCTGGACCAAAAATCTTAGAACACATGGTAGATGTTGTGTTGCAATTTGAAGGCGATCGCAACCATATTTATCGAATTTTACGTGCAAATAAAAACCGTTTTGGCTCAACTGCAGAAATCGGAATTTATGAAATGCAAGGAGCGGGTTTGCGTGAAGTCACAAATCCGTCAGAAGTATTAATTACCAAAAAAGATGAATTACTAAGCGGAAATGCAATTGCAGCAACTTTAGAAGGTGTTCGCCCGATGTTGATTGAAATTCAAGCTTTGGTTTCTACGGCAGTTTATGGAACTCCACAACGTACTGCTACTGGTTTTGATGCCAAACGATTGAATATGTTGTTGGCAGTTTTAGAAAAACGTGCTGGGTTCAGACTGAATATGAAAGATGTTTTCTTGAATATTACAGGCGGAATTCGAGTGGATGATCCTGCAATTGATTTAGCTGTTATTGCGGCAATTCTTTCATCAAGCGAAGATTCTGCCGTTCCAGATAATTGTTGTTTTGCGGGAGAAGTTGGTTTGAGTGGAGAAATAAGAGCTGTAAATCGTGTTGAACAACGCATTACCGAAGCTGAAAAATTAGGTTTTGATGCAATTTTTGTCTCAAAATACAATAAAATAAAAGATATAGATTTTGGAATTCGAATCGTTAGAATATCTAAAGTTGAAGATTTATATCGTATGTTATTTCAATAATTTTTATGAAGAATATTTTTAAAATTAGTTTTATCAAAACTATTATTTTCAATTTTGTCTATTTTAAATTTAGTCAAGCAATTAAATTCCCTGTAATAATTAGCTCTAATTTTCGTTTAAAATCTCTCTCTGGTAAGGTTAATATTCCTGAAAATTCTTCTTTTGGGTTGATTAAACTTGGTTTTGGTGATATTTCTATTTTTGACAGAAAATTATCAAAAGGAATTTTGGAAAATAATGGAATAATAAATTTTAAAGGTCGTACAAATATTGGTCATGGTTCAAAAATTTCTGTAGGAATAGAAGGTAAATTAACTTTTGGAGAAAATTTTAATATTACTGCTGAATCATCTATTGTTTGTTATAATGAGGTCTCTTTTGGTCATAATTGTTTGTTATCTTGGGACATACTTATTATGGATACTGATTTTCATAAAATTTACAACCAAAATAATGAAATGATTAATCCTGACAAATCTGTAAAAATTGGTCATAATGTTTGGGTTTGTAACAAAGTTCAAATTCTGAAAGGTGTATTAATTGCTGATGGATGTATTGTTGGAAGTAATACTGTTGTAAGTAAGTCTTTACCAATAAAAAATGCCATATACAGTGGGAATATAAATTCTCCTATTAAAGAAAATATTTCTTGGAAAATTTAACACATTGATTAATCATAATTTTCATATTTTTAGACAAATAAAAACACTCTAATTATGGATTATTCATATCAATCTAATCAAGATTTTAATCAACCACAACAATCTTCTTTTGAAGAAATTAAACCGAAACCAGAAAATAACCTTGTCTTGGCCATCATCGGAACTATTTTAGGGCTTTGTTCTCCTTGTTGCATCGGTACTATTGTAGGTATTATTGCAATTGTTTTTGCAAATCAAGTGAATACAAAACACAATATTGGCGATTATACAGGTGCTGAACAAGCAGCTAAGAATTCTAAATTATTAGCTTATGTTGCAATTGGTTTAGGCGTAATTGGTGTTATTATAAATGTTGTGATGTTAATTACAGGAGGTATGGATGCTTATATGGAGCAATATAAAAGTATTTTAGAAAGCTCTAACGGAAATTAATCATATGATAAAACGGATTTTGGTTTATGGATTAGCTACGCTTTTGCCAATTTTGGTAATCGTCTATTTTTATAGTTATTACAGCAACCAAAGTCCGTTTTCTATCAAATGTATGTTTCATGAAATAACAGGTTTATGGTGTCCTGGCTGTGGTGGTCAACGTGCTTTTTCCTTGCTTGTTAACGGGCATTTTTTACAATCGTTACGCTACAATCTTATTTTGCCTTTTGCACTTTACATTTGTGTACAATTGTATTATGCGATTGTTGGAAATATTTTTTTAGGCAAACCAATGTCAGGCAAATTACATCTTCCCGAAAGTTTTGCTAGAAATTTCTTAATCTTCCTTTTGGTTTATTCTATTTTGAGAAACATTCCTCTTTCACCTTTTATATATTTGGCACCAGAAAGTTAGAAAATATGGGATTAGATACTGTTGAATTAATCATGGAATTTGAAAATCATTTCAATATTCGTTTTAAAGATGAAGATATTCAGCAAATAAGTCGAGTTGAGGAAATTTCAAACCTAATTTGTCAAATGATTGATATTACTTCCGAAAACAAAGAAGAATTTAATTCACTTTATGCTTTATTTCAGGATTATTTTGGAAATCATATTCAACTAGCAAATAAAATATCAAATTACTTACAAATAAATAACTTTCAAGATTTAAGCAATTTTTTAAATCTAAAAATTAAAAATTATTCTAATATTTTAAAATATATTTTCTTAGATTATCATTTTATTAAATGGGAAGAACTTACTGTTGAAGAGTTTATCAATGCAATTTTAATTACAAATTGTAAACATCTTTTTGATAACAATTCACCTAAAACTCAATATCAAGTTTATTTAATTGTAGGAAGTATTATTTTGGACAGAATAGGTTGTCCAGTTTATGACATACAACCATACGCAAGTATTACGAGAAATTTGCGAATTGACTAAATAAAAAAAATCAGAGAACTATTCCTCTGATTTCTTATTTGCTGTTCGTGAATTTTGACGCTCCTCGCCTTCTTTCAATTCTCCTCGACGTATTCTATTTTTGTCCGAATCTTTATCATCATTTGGTAAAGAAACGGGTTGATTTGCCTCTCCTAAAACCCATGTTTCGGTCGCATCCCACATCGCTCTAATTTTGATTGGCTCTGGATACAAATAAATTGGTTCGGGTTGTTTACCTGATAAATAATCGCCTGTATCCCATTTTCCATTTTCGTTTTCATCAACCAATAAGCGGAACAAATATTCTCCTGGCTCAATAAAATTGAACTCAAAATAGTTTTTATTTGCTGGATTATAGATTTCTTCAATCACTGTAAAATCTTTATCAGTCTTTAAAAACTGTAAAATAAATGGTTTGGATGGTGTATTTTGAAGCGTTAATTTCAAATGTCCGAAATCGCCTCGTGTTCCCATTTTTATAGGATATGCAAGTGTATCATTCTTCTCTCCCAACACATCTGTCAATGCATTTGGATAGAGATTTACTTCAAATTTTTCATCTAAATTTTTCTCAAAAGCAAAATTCAAGTTCTGTGCATTCACTGTATCAATCGAAACTTTGAATGGAATTGAAACTGTATCCTTAAACACATAAATTTTAGATAAATCTAATGATTTTATTGGCGCATTTGCCTGAATTTTAAACGGTTTATTTGGTGCTAATTTTTGATCATTTAATGCTTTAAATTCTAATTTTCGTTCTGTATTCGATTTTGAATATAATGCACTTACTTCATCAATTTGATCTTTATGTTGAACCTTGAAATTCAATTTTGCACTTCTTCCTGTAATGGTATCAACCTTTGGATTGAACCAAAAATTAATCGAATCTTGTTTTGGAAACTTCTGAATATAAGCCGTTTTAAATTCTTTTCCTACCGGTGTTATCGTAACATCATCCGTTGAACCTGTCGTTTTAAAAACAATTAAACCTTCTTGTTTAAAACTCGCTTCAGGTTTACGATAAGCTGGTTTTTGATTGAATAAATTCAAGTTGATTTGTTGATTCGAATTCAGCTCAATTGGTTCGTTATGAAAAGCCAAACGCTCTTTCCCATAATCGTACATCACATTTTCTACCTTATCCTCAAAAGCAATTAATTTATACTTACCCGAAGCCAAATAATTTAATTGATATTCTCCTTTATCATTGGCTCTCGCAATGTAATATGGTTTCTTTTGCAGAATGATACTGTCTTTGTATGCACTATCAACTTTATATAGCCCGACCAATATCTTTTCTGGCCCTTTGAAATCATAAGACGAATTTACACGACCTGTTACCTTCAACGAATCAATAAAACTACCTGTCGAAAAAACATATTGAAAATTGGACAACTTATTATTTTCGTTAAAATCTTGAATCGCATCACCAAAATTAAAACTATACGTCGTATTTGGTAACAATGGTTCTTGAAATTTAATCGAAATATATTTCTTCGCTAAAGCTTGCGGCGTCACAATTGGGGGAATCTGAAACGATGGCGAAACAACCACATTTTTGCTGTATTCTTTCAGAAGAATGTACTCATCAAAGTTGATTGTAGCCTCTTGCAAATTAAGATCTACATTCGTAGCCAATGTATCTGGATCAGCTTTTAGGAAAACTGGCGGAGTTTCATCTTTAGGTCCTCCCGTTGGTGAACCTTGTCTTGCACAAGAAATAACCGTCAAAATGGTTAACATCAAAAGCGAAAAACGTGTCGTCTTATTCATGGGCGCAAGTTAAGAAAAAGCTTGTTATTAAGCACAAGCAATGGTAATTACACTTATCTTAAAATTTTCTGAAAGATTAAACTTTTTTATTGCCGATGCAATTGTTGCACCAGTTGTTAAGACATCATCAATCAAAATATAATGTCCAGGTTTAAGATTTGGATTGATTTCAAACGCATCTTTCAAGTTATCCAATCGGTGTTTTTTGTCTTCATTTACTTGAGATGAATTGTATTTAGTTCGGATTAATCCATCCGAAAAATAATTTATCTGGTTGATTTCTGCCAACGTTCGTGCGAAATTTTCTACTTGATTGTAGCCTCTTGTTTTCAATCGTTTTGAATGCAATGGAATCGGAATAATTCCGTCATAATCACTCAAATCAAACTTAATCATCTGCGCTAAATCAATTCCAATTTCTGGGCGATTTCTATATTTCATTTCATGTAAAATAGCTTGCGTGGTGTTATGATGTTTAAATTCTAACAAAGAAAAAGCGTTTTCAACTTCGCAAAAATTTCTCAATTTATCATAAGCTCGATTATTTTGATCGAAATTAAAATGTGTGAAAACGAGTTTTGTTGAACACGAAACACACAGAAATTGCGAAGCTTGAATGACGTCTTGGCAATCCAAACAACGCATCGGAAAAAATAAATCAACCAAAGAATTTACGATTGTTTTGATTTCCATTACCTTTGCAAATTAAAGTTTAGTACTAAATTTAATGAAAATCATTCGACTTACAAAAGCTTTTACGTTCGAAACTGCACATGCATTGCATGGTTATGACGGAAAGTGTAAAAATATACATGGGCATTCGTACAAATTATTTGTAACTGTGAAAGGAACACCTTCTGAAGACACAACCGATGTGAAACTTGGAATGGTGATGGATTTTGGGGATTTGAAAAAAATTGTGAACAAAGAAATTGTTAATCTTTTTGATCACGCTATTTTATTGAACGAAAATTCACCTCACAAAATATTAGGTGAAAAATTATTAGCAGAAGGACACAATGTTGTTTTTACAGATTATCAACCGTCTGCTGAAAACATGATTTTGTGGATTGTGGATAAAATCAAACCTCTTTTACCAGCGAATATCGATTTGGTTGCTTTGAAATTACACGAAACTGAAAATTCTTATGCAGAATGGTTAGCGGAGGACAACCAATAAACATTCAGTTAGAACCTGGTAAAAAAGCCTATTTTTCTTCGGATCATCATTTTGGTGCTCCGAATGAAAAAGATAGTTTGGTGCGCGAAAAATTGTTTGTAAAATGGCTTGACGAAATAAAAGACGATTGTGGTGTTTTGTTTTTGATTGGCGATTTATTCGATTTTTGGTTCGAATATAAACACGTTGTTCCAAAAGGATTTGTGCGTGTTTTAGGAAAATTAGCCGAAATTTCTGATCGCGGAATTCCAATTTATTTCTTTGTTGGAAACCATGATTTATGGATGAAAGATTATTTGGAAGAACAAATAAACGCAATTGTTTTTCGAGATAAGCAGGATTTTATCATCAATGGAAAAGAATTTTTTATTGTACATGGAGATGGAAAAGGACCTGGTGATAAAGGCTACAAACGCATGAAAAAGGTTTTTACAAACAAAGTTTGTCAATTCCTTTTTTATCTACTTCATCCCGATTTGGCAATGTGGTTGGGAATTACAGCTTCGCGAAAAAATAAAATGATTTCAGGAGACGAAGATGTTAATTTCTTAGGCGTTGACAACGAATGGTTAATCATGTATAGCCGCAAGCAATTGCATCGAAAATACTACGATTATCTAGTTTACGGACATCGACATTTACCAATGGAAATTGCTATAGGCAAAGCACGTCACATCAATCTTGGCGATTGGATTAACTACTTTACTTATGGTGTTTTTGATGGAAAAGAATTCGAATTAAAAACTTACCTCCGTAATCAAGGAGAAGAATCTCGGGATTCTATCATAAAAATTATAAATTAGCAAGCAAATCATAAAAACCCAAAGAAATGCCTCTTTTAGCCATTCTATTTTGGGTTTGCTTTCGCTAAAGTATCTTGTCAACATCAACATAATGCTAAAACCTAAAAAAGCAAGATAAGCATCGTTATTTCCTCCGTAAAGAATATACGTAATCAGCATTGTTCCAAACATAAAATGCATCAACAAAAAGATACGTTTCTTTTGTGCTGTCAATTTATTCACATTCTTGAAATGATTGATAATTGAATAAATTAGAATAATTGCAATTGGAACTAAAAACAATTGTTTCCATTCGAAATGCACCATTGTTAACATCAATTGTTCTTTATAAAAATCGAACATAAAGTAATAATCGAGCAGAAAACTAACTTGAGCAACGATTAATATTGGAAGAATAAATCCTAGAAAACCAAGAATAGGAATTTTTGGTTCTACAACTCTTAAAGTCAAGAAATAAGTAAAAACTACAATTCCTAAGAAAATAAGTGGCGGACTTAATAAAATTGCAAAGCTCATGAAAACGCCTATGTCAAAAGCGTTGTACGTATCGTTTTTTTCGGACTCAAAATAGAGTAATTGCACTGTTACATAAGTCACAAGCAACAAACTTCCAGCAATTCGATAATCTGATAATCCTGCAATAAAAGGCATTATCCACAAAATATAAGTAAACGTTGGATACGAAGAAGTCGAAATTAAATCATTTGTATTGTCGATATACCCTACAAAAGCAATCGTCAAAATTGTCAGGACTACGCCTAATTTTTCTAAATTACTCAGATCAATACTGTTAAAATTAGTAACTCCAAGTAACGTAAACAGCACAATGATAAAAATCTGTATAAAAAAATTCCTTTTGTCAAGTAGATTAACCAACATTTTATTAACTTTGATGCAAATTAAGCAATAAACTAGAATATGGGAGTTATAACTGATTTATTTTTTGCGATTGGTGATATTTTCAAATGGACTTTTGAAAACTTATTATCTCCAATTGGTGTTATCTTTGGATGGTTATTTACATTCATCGGATGCGCATTACTGGGATGGTGGTTATATAAAATCGCTAGCTTTGGAACCGAAAATGAAAAAAGATACGAAAGATAATTTATCTTATATTGTATAAAATATATTTTCGAATTAATTCGAAAAACCTCTTATAAAATTTATAAGAGGTTTTTTTATAGGACTACAATAATATATTAAAAATATCGTTTTAAATACTCACGTAAAATAATATTATAGAATGTCAAATACTAATTTTGATAAAGAACTAGATTTAAATAATATAATCACTTCATTTAGAAAAAATATTCAATCTTGCATATATAATTTTATAAATATTATATTCACTAATATATTAAAAGTATTAATCTTAATTATTTTAGGTATTGGTATAGGGGTTTTTCTTAATCATTACTTTACTAAACGAGTTTCAAAACTTATTGTTTTATCAAACAATAATAGTGTTGAGTACTTATATTCAAAAATTCAAAATTTACAATCTAATCTTAGCGATCCAAAAGCCAAGAAGTTTGTTATGAACATTAATCATGTTGAGATTACACCAATTGTAGATGTATATAAATTTACTGGAGCGAGGGAAAGTAATCTAGAAACCTTAAAAATGTATGCTGAGGATGGAGATATCATGAAAATGACAGAGGATAAGAATTTCATTAAAAATTATGACTCACATATTATTTCAATCAGTAATGGAAAAAATTTAGTTAGTGAAAAAACGATTAATGAGATCATTCATTATTTAAATAATGACCTTTTTTACAAAGAGTTATTAAAAATTTCTAAAGAAAATTATTTAAATAAAATTAAGCAAAATGAATTGTTAATTCAACAAATAGACATATTAATTGCTAAGTATAATACACAAGACAATAAAGGAGGACAACTTCTATATAATAATGAAAATTTACAATTAAATGATTTACTAAAAACAAAGGTTGATTTATTTAATGAAAATAATAATATTAAAATAAAATTAGTCGAAACAAAAAATACGATTAATTTATTGTCTTATGATTTGAATACCATCGTAAAACCAAAAGTAAATTTTATTTTATTCCTACCTATTTTATTACTATTTTTTTACTTTACGTTTATTTACATTTCGTTATTTTATAAAAACTTTAAAGAAACAACAGTCGCACAAAATTAATATATAATACAATGAATACTAAAAGATTAGTTATACTAGCTTCTTTTTTCTTAGCAACATACTCTTGTAATGATAAGAAAGAAAGATCAAAAGAATCAGATGGTTCAACAGAAGCTGCAGCCATTGTGCCTGGAATAAAAGTAACTGTTAATGCAATTGTTCCTCAATCAGATACGTTACAAATATATTACAGGTTGAATCCTACAGAAGATTATATCTCAAAACAATCTGTTAATGCAATTGTAAATGGAAGTGATTCTGCACAAAATATAATTTTTAACATTCCTGGCAATGATAAAATTACTGATTTTAGATTAGACATTGGAAATAATAAAAATCAGGGAAATATTCAATTCAAAAGTTTCAGAATGGAGTTAAACGGGAAATCATTCGTCACAAATGATACTATGTTTATTCAATACTTCAATCCTAATGATCAAATTGAATACGACAGAAAAACTTCCACAGCTAAAATAGTAAAAGGAAAGTCGGAGACTTACGATCCTCTGTTTATCCCAAGAGCACCCCTTAGTGAAGAAATTAACAAATTGTACAAATAATATTGACCTCCTGATGGAGGTTTTATTTTATGCGAAATAATAATAAAAAATTAGCAAAAAATGCTTCTTACTTAATAATCGTACAGCTTGTAAATCTTGCTTTACCATTTATTTCTTTACCTATAATTTCTCGAATTTTAGGCGTTGAGAATTTTGGTCTAATTAATTATGCAATAGCCTTTGTTAATTATTTTATTTTGTTAATAGATTATAGTTTTAATTTTACTGCAACTAGGCTAGTCATACAAAAATTGGATAAACCAAAAGAAGTTGAGAAGATTTTTAATCAAATACTTTCTACTAAAATTGTTTTATTTTTAATATCAACCTGTTTGTTCCTCATTATTATATACCTCGTTGAGCTTAATCACACTACAAAAATATTAATGAGTATAACATTTTTATATACAATTTCTACTGTTTTGAATAATAACTGGATGTACCAAGCTTTCCAAAATTTAAGTAAAGTAGCAATTTTTAGTCTTATAAATAAATTAACGTTTACAATATTAATATTATATTTCGTTCAGAAAAAAGACGATTTAATTATTTATTCTCTTATTTATAGCCTTACAGCTATTATAACTTCTGCCTTATCGTTTTACTACATTGTCAAAAATTATTCAATAAAATTTTCCTTTGTACGTGTAAAGGAAATATTGAACATTTTACAGAAAGAACATCTCGTTTTTCTTTCTCTCATCGTCATAAGTTGTTATACAACATCTAATATTATCATTTTAGGCATTACATCTTCAGCAACTGAAATAGGCTTATTTAGTTCTTCTGAAAAGATAATTGTCTTAATTACTACTATTCTAAATATTTCCTTTTCCCAAGCATTGTACCCTTATATTACCCAATCTTTTAATACAAGTAAAGAATTAGGAATCAACAAAGTTCAAAAGATTCTTCCCATCACAACCTCAATGGTTGCCATCTGTTGCTGCTTTACATTTATTCTTTCAGATTTTATTGTAAACATCCTGTATGGAACAGAATTTACTTCTGCAATCTTTTTAATTAAAGTCATGATAATAATCCCTATATTTATTAGCTTTAGTAATATGTTTGGTATACAGCTAATGTTAAATTTAAAATTAGATAAACAATTATTAATAATTACTTGTATAGGAGCATTTTTAGGAATTACATCAAACTTTATCTTAAGCAGTAAATTTCATGCGCTAGGAACATGTATTAGTTGGATTATTTCTGAATTCTTTATAACATTATTCATGTATATAATTTTAAGAAAGAATGGTATAAATCCTATTAATCTAAACTACTATCATCCGGCTTTTATCAAAACACAATTTAAAAGTTTATTGATGACTATTGTAAAAAAATGAATTAATATATCATGAAAAAAATTTTAATTGTTGGCGCTGGTTTTTCAGGAGCTGTCGTTGCAGAAAGATTATCACAACAAGCAAATTATAAAATACTGATCTTAGAATCTAGAGATCATATTGGAGGAAATTGTTATACAGAAAGAGATTCTGAAACAAATATTATGGAGCATAAATATGGTCCCCACATTTTTAATACGGATAATAAACATGTCTGGGACTATATTCAAAATTTCTGCGAAATGAAGCCTTTTGTTAATAGAGTAAAGTCTATTTATAATGGTAATGTATATTCATTACCTATTAATTTGCATACTATAAATCAATATTATAACAAAACGTTAAGTCCTGTAGAAGCTAAATTGTTTATTGAAAAAATTGCTGACAGATCAATTGAGAATCCATCAAATTTTGAAGAACAAGCGCTCAAATTTATTGGGAAAGACCTTTATAAAGCCTTTTTTTATGGTTATACAAAGAAACAATGGGGGTGTGAACCAAAGGATTTACCTGCTTCCATCTTAAAAAGATTACCCGTTCGATTTAATTACGATGATAACTACTACACAAATCCATATCAAGGAATTCCAAAAGACGGCTATACATCCATTTTTGAAAAAATGCTTACTCATCCAAGCATAGAAATTAAAACAAATACAAATTTTAATACAACTGATGATTATTCTGATTTCGATACAATCATATACACAGGTCCAATAGATGCATACTTTAATTTCAAACATGGGCGTTTATCATACCGAACTGTAGAATTTGAAAAACATATAACAACAGGAGATTATCAGGGAAATGCTGTCATCAATTATGCTGACCCTGAAGTTCCTTTTACAAGAATACACGAGCATAAACATTTTACTCCATGGGAAAGTCATGAAAAAACCATCTACTTTAAAGAATACAGCAAAGAAACCGGAGTAAACGATATTCCTTATTATCCAAAACGATTGAGTGATGATCTTCAAAAATTAGAATTGTACCAAGCCGAAATTGAAGAATTAAAAAATATCCATTTCATTGGAAGATTAGCTACATATCGTTATATGGATATGCATCAAGTGATTAAAGAAGCGTTGGATTTAAGTGAATTATTAATTAAAAATGGATAAAATAACAATATATACTGTTACACATAAGCAAGCACCTATTGTAGAAAATGATGTGTATAGACCTATACAGGTAGGAAGAAAAATTAATACAACCTTACCAGAATATATTGGAGATGATACTGGCGAAAATATTTCAAGTAAGAACCCTAATTTCTGCGAACTAACAGCTTTCTATTGGATTTGGAAAAATGATAAAGATTCTGATATCATTGGAATATCACATTATCGTCGATATTTTGATTTTAATTCGGCAAAACTTCAAAAACACATTACAGAAATTAGTAAAGACGATTCTAAAAAAGGTTTAAAACATATTTTTGAAGAAGCAAATACTAAGCAGATCATTTTATCCTTATTGCACAAGTATGACATTATTGTACCGCAAAAAAAACTTTGCAAAATAAATAGAATAACTCCAGCGTCCCTTGCTATGGATTACAAATTTACTCATCTTATAGAAGATTATAACATTATGATTGATGTTTTAAATGATCTTTTCGGAAATGATTTTGATTATGATATGTATTTCCGTAGACATTACTTTATCATCCATTACAATATGTTAATTGCAAAAAAGCAAGTTTTTATTGATTATTGTGAATGGTTATTTAAAATAATGGATGAATTAGAAAAAAGAATTCATATCAGCAGCTATACTTATCAAGCAAGAGTTTTTGGGTTTCTTTCTGAACGATTATTTACGCTTTACCTTCATCAAAAAAAATTAAAAACAAAGCACTTACCCATCTTATTTATTAACAATATATAAAATAATTATGTCGATATTATTATCTGTGATAATTGTAAACTATAACGGAAAAGATTATTTGGATAACTGTATACAATCAATTTATAACCAATTTTCTACCAAAAATATTGAAATTATAATTGTTGACAATAATTCTACAGATCAATCCGTTGCATTTATAAAGAATAGGTATAAGGATATTGTTTTAATAGAATCTAAACAAAATTTAGGTTTTGGAAAAGGAAATAATCTAGGTGTCAAAAATGCACAAGGTAAATACATTTTGTTACTGAATAATGACACCATACTTTTAGATAAAATCGATGATTGTATAACATATTTAGAAGATAATCATGACGTTGGTGTAATCGGAATAAATATGCTAAATGCGAAAAAAGAGTATTTACTAGCTGCAGGTAATTTTCCGAACGTTTTGAATTTAATAAGATTTAAAAAGCTTTTTAAATCAACTCCTGAATTTATTTCTGGAAATTTTTCTCAAAAATATTATGATGTCGATTGGTTAACTGGTTCTTTTTTAATGATGAAAAAAAATGTATATCAACAAATTAATGGATTTGATGAAGATTATTTTATGTATGTAGAAGACATTGACATTTGCAAAAAAATAGCTTCCATTAATTTAAAACGAATATTTATTGCGAACAAGAGTTACATCCATTTTGTTGGTTTTAACAGAGAAAAAAATAAATTTATTATAGAGGGGCTTAAGATATACATCAAGAAACATCATAAAAACTTTTTTGAGAATAGAATCCTTTCTTGTGCACTCATTTTGAGTAAAGTAATTAAATTTATTAAAAAGTAACAACAATATGTTTAAAAGGATATATCAAAATTTATTATTAAAATTTGGAAAGAATTATAAGCTAGATCCAAATATACCAGATCAATTAATCATTCAATTTTTACTGAATCGTCTAATCATGATTTTAAGAGGAATGATTATTTTAAGAAAAAAAACTTTTGTAGGTAAAAATTGTGTGTTTTTAAATAAAAAAGGGTTAAAGCTTGGAAAAAATATCACTTTTGAAGATTATGTAAAAATTGATGGATTTGCAAAAGAGAATGTAATTATAGGAAACAACTGTAAAATAGGAAAATTTTCATCAATTAGTTGTACAAGCCACATGTCCAAATATGGAAAAGGAATAATAATAGGAGATAACACATCATGTGGACAATTTTCAGAATTTGGCTCTGCCGGAGGTATTGTTATAGGTAATGATGTTATTATGGGGTCTTATATCAGTTTTCATTCGGAAAATCATAATTTTGACAACTCGAGTCTATTAATTAGAGAACAAGGCGTAACATCTAAAGGAATCGTTTTGGGGAACAATATTTGGGTCGGTGCAAAAGTAACTTTTTTAGACGGTGCAAAAGTAGGGAATAATTGTGTGATTGCAGCAGGAGCTGTTGTGAACAAAGAATTTCCTGATGATGTTATTATTGGAGGTATTCCTGCAAAAATTATAAAGCAAATCAATTAAAACATGTCTACAATTAGAATCAATAATTTATTCACTCAAATTGCCTTTATTATCTATCTATTTGCAAGTAAGTATTTGTTTCTTGAACTATCTTATTTGATCGGATGTTTTTTTTTAATCATTTCCATATTGATTTATAAAAAAATAAATCAAACTATATTATTTACTGTTCTAGGGCTTATTACTATTGTTTGTATTGGTCTAATTTCTGGACTCCTGAATGATAACATTATACCGACGAAAGCATATTTGAAAGACTTTGTCTATTTTACAAAGCCAATTATTGTTCTAACGACCTCATTTATTTTAATAAAAAATACTTCTGACATTACTTTTTTTTCAAAAGCAATTATCTATTTTGCTATAATCACAGCTATTATTCATTTACTCGGTGTTTTATTTTATATTCCACAAATTGGATTTAGTGTCGCAGGATTAAGAAGTAGATTAGGATTAGGAAATAACATTGAAGTTTTTGCTTTTATTTTACTTTTAATCAATGATAAAAATTCTATTCTTTATGTTAATATTAAGAATAAATTGATCTTAATATTAATTTTATTTTTCTCTATCGCTTTCTATTTTTCACGTACTGATTTTATATTGTTAATCATTTTATGGATTGGCTTAAAAGGATATTATCGCCCTAAACTAAAAACTTTTTCCTTTTTAGCAATTTTCATCATTTTCACCAGTGTATTATTTTATTCATTAAGTTTTGTAAATGTTTCATATAAAAATCAAAATGGTATAAATTCTTTTATCTACAAAATAAAAAATACACCTAATGAAATGTTTCAATCCAAAATTGATAAAAATGATTTACGAGATTTATGGCACAATTGGCGCGCTTATGAGGCAAAAATGGCAATTGATCAGACCAATGGATTTAGAAATCAAATGATTGGTAATGGATTTGGCTCTTTAGTAGATTTAAAAATTGAAGCGGAATTAGGCGAGAGAATTAGGCGAATACCTATTCTTCACAACGGTTATATTTATATCTATTTTAAAACAGGTTATCTAGGCATTATTGCATATATCATGATTTTTATTCACCTGTTTATGATTGGTTTTATAAAAAAAGACAGTGAAAAGGAGCTACACTATTTTATAGCCTCACTAAGTTTATGTATATTTTTCACAACATTTGTAATTACTGGAATATATAATTCTTTTGATTTATTGCTCTTATATCTTGGAGGTATTCTCGCTCTTTACAGTAAAACTAAGTCTCTTGTAAAAGCTTAGAGGGATATCTAATAATGAAATCCTTCCGATATTTACAGATCAATTATTGTCAACTAAAATCACTTAAAAAATCAATAAATCTTGAAAATACTACTCCTATGCAATAGAGAATGTAACTCAACAGCAGATGCTTCCCATGTATATTTTTTAGATATTTCTGATTTTATTGATTTTAAATCAGATTGATTGTTCATAACAAATTCTTCAAAAATAGAAGATAATTTCTCCGTGTTAAAATCAATTAAATATGTTTTAAACATTCCAAAATCACTCAGGGCTGTTGCATTATTACATAATACTGGAATTTCAGCAGCTCCAGCTTCTAAAGGAGGTATACCAAAACCTTCGCATAAAGATGGATAAACAAAAAAGTCCGCCGCTTTATAAATATCAACTAAAAATTCGTTTTCTATTTGTTCAAAGTACTTAATTTTATTTTTTATAGAATGATCTAGAGAATTAAAATAAGTAGAAAACTCATCTGCTTCTAAAGACTTTTTTCCAACAAAAACTAATTGATACTCTTGATTTACTTTTTTAGTATTAACGAAAAGTTTTAATAATTGTAATTGATTTTTTCGAGGTTCTATCCTACTTACATAAAGGATATACTTCTTGATTTTATATTTGTCCTCTATAATTTTTTGGACCTGTGATTTATTATAATTCTTTAAAAATTTTTCATTTACTCCATTTGGAGTCGTATAAATATCTTCAAGATTTAAATTAAAATGAGTTGAAATTCTTTTTTTAGAATATTCGGAAACGGTTAATAAGAGATCACATTTTTTTGCGCTCCAGCCAAACAATATTCTTCTTGATAATCGATAAAAAAAAGGAAAATCTTTTTTAAAATCTAAAAATAAAACATCATGAATGGTATTGATGTATTTACATTTTTGATTAGCTTTTCTAAAAGGTATAATGTACTGAAAATGCATATAATCATAATTCCTTGATAATTCTGCATATTCAGTAAACATACGTTTCCATTTGTTTTTCTCTTTAAAGACATAAAAACCCATCGTTGGAAAATCTCTGAATTCATTTTTTAATTCATCCGTCAAATCATCTATTCCATAAGTTATTTTTATACTTTTATCTAAAACTGATAATGCTTTATACAACTCGGTGATATATGTTCTTGTTCCCTGATATTCTCTATTTAGCAAATATCCATCAACAAATATTTTCATTCTTTAAACTTATTCTGCTAAACTATGACATTTTATTTAAACTCTTCTTTTTATCATTATTCTACTTTATAAAATTTACTTACTTTTATACACTTTTATACATAAAAATGACTAAAATAGCGATCTTTGGAACAAGAGGAATTCCGAATTACCATGGTGGATTTGAACAATTTGCAGAATTTTTTGCCGTTTATTTAGCCAATAAAGGAGAGGATGTTTATGTTTATAATTCTTCCATACATCCATACAAAGAACAGACGTATAATGGTGTCAAATTAATTCATTGTAAAGATCCTGAAGATAAAATGGGTACTCCTGGTCAATTTATCTATGATTTGAATTGTATTTTAGATGCTCGTAAGCGAAATTTTGATGTTATTCTTCAACTCGGCTATACAAGCAGTACTATTTGGTGGTGGTTAATGCCTAAAACAGCAAAAATCATAACCAATATGGATGGACTAGAATGGAAACGGAGTAAATACTCAAAAAAAGTACAGCATTTTTTGAAATATGCTGAAAAATTAGGCGCTAAGCATTCAGACCACCTTGTAGCAGATTCTTTAGGCATACAAAGCTATCTGAGAAATAAATATAACAAAGCATCAACTTACATTGCTTATGGCGCAGATGTTTTTACAACACCTGATGAATCTATCTTGAATAAATATCAAATAAAAAAAGGGGAATATAGCTTATTGATTGCGCGGTTCGAGCCAGAAAATAATCTCGAGATGATTTTAGACGGTGTATCAATCTCTTCGAAAAAAGAAACCTTTTTAGTCATCGGAAAACACGAAACGGCTTATGGAGAGTTTTTAAAAAACAAATATAAAGCCTTCTCAAATATTATTTTTACAGGAGGAATATACAACTTCGAAGAATTAAATAATATTCGCTATTATTCACGTTTGTATTTTCATGGACATTCCGTTGGAGGAACAAATCCGTCTCTTTTAGAAGCTATGGCTTCTAATTGTTTAATATGTGCTAACGATAATCAATTTAATAAAGGAGTACTGAAAAAAAATGCTTTTTATTTTTCTGATTCAAAAGATGTTAATCAGCTTTATACACATTTAGAAAAAGAGAATGAATTAGAAAAAATTCATCAAAATATAAATGCAATTCAAAACGAATTTAGTTGGGAGATAATAAATGAGAAATATTATGAACTTATTAAACAATAATATAATTACTAAAAGAAAATTTATAATTTTCGCCTTTTTATTGTGCCTTATTACTTTACCCTTTAAAAAATTAGGTTTTAATAATGTCGCCACTATTTTATTTGTTTTGGCATGTATTATAAATTATAAAGATTTAAAATTTACAAAAAATACTTTACTATTTCTTCCTATATTCTACTTCATATTATGTGTTTGTTCTTTATTTTGGACCATTGATATGTCCTCTTCATTAAAAGCTATTCCTAAAGAAGTAGGCTTATTTATTTTCCCTTTACTTTTTCTTTTTATTAAAAATTTTAGTCAAAAAGAGATACATAGAATAATGCTGTACTTCAGTTATTCTATGGCTATATATTGTATTTATTTACTTCTGAATTCTTTGATAAAGTATTTAGATGTTCATGATATAAATGTCTTTTTTTACCATGAATTAGTTACTCTAGAAGTCAATGCAATTTATATATCAGTTATCTTGGCTTTTGCATTTTTGTATCTTATTGTGAATCATCTGAAACGATGGTTTGATTTTGCTTCTGCAATATTACTTTTTATTCTAATTGTTTTACTCTCTTCAAAAAACATTATTATTATAACCGTATTCTTATCAATTTTAAGTTTTTTCCTTTTTAAAAAGAGAATACAAGTAAAAAAATTAACCCTTTTTATTGGGCTTGCTAGTATTTTATGTGTCCCATTTGCAAGTAAAATTATAGAACGTTTCAAAGCAGAATTCGTTGATGTTGATAATAACATTATTATGGAGGATGGAGTAGAAAATATTTCAATAAAAAATGCGTGGATACAAGAAGATTTTTCTAAAAACAGTTATTTTACCGGAACATCAATAAGGGTTTACCAACTTCGATTACTAGTAGAGTTTATACAAGAAACTCCTGTCGTCTTTTTTTCCGGTATGGGCATTAATGCTACTCAAGAAAAAATTAGAACAAAACAACAAGAAAGAGGTTATCTCGAGTATTTTGGTAATTTAAATTTTCATAATCAATTCCTACAATCTCATGCAGAATTAGGAATTTTAGGACTTATAATACTTTTGTCAATGTTAGGAAGTTCTTTTTATATAGCTATCAAAAATAGGGATTATAACTTTTTTTGTTTTGCAGTTCTAATGAGCAGTTTATGCATAACAGAATCTATTTTTAGTAGAAATAGAGGTGTGATGATTTTTATTCTTTTTTATTCTTTATATCATCAGCTTTATATAAAAAAAATATCCGATAAAAAATTTAAATAGCATTTTCATCTCCTTTAACAACTAACATAATTGTTTGGTAAATGATCTGTATGTCCAATAAATATGACCAATTACGTACATAATACACATCTGTTCTAATTCGCTTTTCCATGTCCTCATCAGAATCTATAGCTCCTCTATAACCTTTTATCTGAGAGAGACCTGTAATACCGGGCTTCACATAATGTCTAATATTATATCGATTGATTATATCTCTATAATAATGGTCTTGAGAAATCATATGCGGGCGTGGTCCTACAATAGACATATCTCCTTTCAAGACATTTATAAACTGAGGTAACTCGTCTAAACTTGTTTTCCGTAAAAACTTACCAATTTTTGTAACACGGGGATCATTTCTTTCGGTAGCTTTTATAGAATTATACTTCGTATCTATCATTGTACGGAATTTATAACAATCGAATTCTACTCCATTCAAGCCATTTCTTTTCTGTACAAATAATATATCTCCTTTAGAATCTAGATAAATCAATAATGCAATAATAGGAAACAGCCAACTCAACAAAAAGACACACACTAAACTTGCAAAAATAATGTCAAAAATATTTTTGATGATTTGATTAAATTTCAAATCAAGAGGAAACCTCTTCACTTCAAAAATAGGCAGAGTATCTATATAGACCACTTTCAATTCAGTAATTCCATTATATATTGAATCTGGAATATAAGATACATTTATTAGGTTCAATTCAGATAGACTCGCTATCTTATAAGTTAATTCTTTGCTCATTTCCCCTTTCTGTGAAATAAAAATCTTATTTATTTTATTTTCTGTAATATATTTTCTAAAATCTACTCCTTTAATCTTCAAGCAAAATTCATTATAGTAAATATCACTATTTCTTATCTCTTCATATAGTTTTATTCCTAAATCACTTCGTTCTTTCAAAAGACTGATAAACTTATTCGTATTATCATTTTTATCAATGATTAATATGTTCGCTAAATTTTGCCCTTTAAGGTGCAACTTTCTATAATAAATAAAAATCAGCAGGCGGGAAACTATTCCTATTGAAAAAAGTGCAAAGATATAGGCTATTCCTAATTGAGGAGAATATAAATCAGATGTTTTCAAACCAGAAATTGCAAATACAGCTACCGAAAAAAATAAAATTTGATAAATTATTTTTTTAAGGATGTCAACAAATTTTATCCTTCTTTGCACTTCATATAAAGAAACATTCTTTGCTATTAAAAACCAAATGACTAAAAATAACAAAAGTGCTTTATAATGAGATTTAAAAAGTTCAAAAAAAGTTGGTATTCTTTCTAAAGAATAGTCTTCCGTCCAAAAATATTGATATTGCAATTTCAAAAAAATGAAAAAGAAAATAATTAATGTTCCAATATCAATAAACTCTTGAAAAAAATAAAATTTTACATGTTTTCTTTGTTGCATTTCATTAATTAAATTATAGAAAATTTTCAATTAATACAAATTCTATAATAGATAGAATAGTTTTTTGTCTTAAGAACGCAAAAAAATCTCTTTTCTTATAAATTCTATTGCATAAATTATAATTCAATAATTCCCTACTTCTAGCTTTAAAAATATATTTTTCTTAATTCTTGTACATTTTGAATTATAATTCGTCAGTTTGAGTAGTTTTAAGAAATAATACTTTGATAAACTCAGTACAAGAATGAATAAAAATAGTATCGAGAATAGAATTTTATCTGTTCATTTGTAATAGATAGTTTGTTGCATAAAAACACATATGATACACTACCCCATATTCAAAAGATAAATATTATTTACTTTTTTTAAAATTTTAAACTTAGAGTTAAACCATTTATCTTTTATTATTTCATCATCTAAAACAGATAAATAGATGATTTTATTAGGTTCATCAAACATCCAATCTTCAAATTTATAAACATATAGGTATATTCCTTTTTTATAAGGGTTATATAAAGTATATTCTTGAGATTTTAAATTATTATTTGAAATGTAATAAATAGATTCTTTTAATTGAATCACTTCTTTAGCTGTTAATCCTGGATATCCTAACGAAAGTT
>NZ_DLOC01000100.1:0-5044 GCF_002478465.1 Empedobacter sp. UBA7494 | reverse complement strand
ACCACCTGCAGGAACTGATTGATGGCGAAATTATCTGGGCACCGGCAATCAAAGGTGGTTTTGTAATCTCTACCCGTGGTGGTGATTTTAAGCTCACTCTTGGCCAGGACATTTCCATCGGTTATCTAAGCCATTCTGATACTTCGGTGAAGCTCTATCTTCAGGAGAGTTTTACCTTCCAGTTTTATACTTCGGAGGCTGTCGTTGTGCTGGATCCTGCAGAGTAACTTTTTAATAAATCAATTGATAGAAAACTCAGGATTGTAGCAGTTTTGGGTTTTTTATTTTGACGAAACAGGTGTTGCAATTTTCATCTTGATAGGTCTGTAAGGCTAAAGATGCGTCAGATCCATCTAAGTTTTGCTGCCAAAGTACAAGCTTCTGTAGTATTGGAAACCCTCATTTTTTCAAGAATATTTTGCCTGTGGCGATTCACGGTATTAATACTGATAAAAAGAGCATCCGCAATCTCTTTACTCTTTTTCCCCAACTGGATCATCTTCATGATTTCCTTTTCACGGGCAGAGAGAAAATTAGAATTGTCAACTTCAGCCTGCCGGATAATGCTCCCCTCAGCTGTGTTGATAATCATTCCTGTACTATCTAAGGACGACAAAAAATCAAAATGATAAAAGCAAAGCGCCAACTCCACATTTTGATGGTAAGCATCTGAGAAATAAAACATTTTGTGAATCAACGATTTTTGGCTGCCTGCTAATCTCAGCCTACTGGTGATACAAAAGTCCTTTCGCCTGTCAGGCTCAACTGTCCTGATCATCTGGAAGAACTGAAGTTCCAAAATATGCTTCTGCAGGACATCTTCAGGATTCAGTATATTAAATAATTCATCTTCCCAAATGCCTTCGATCTCCTGATTATTCTGGCTCTGAAAAATGTTCAGTTCATCGGCTATTTTTCCACTATAAATAGTCGTTCCTTAACAAAACCCACTATTTAATTTATATTTAAAAACAGGATTAGAAAACAGCATAATTTGTATCTTATAAAATAAGAAAATAATTTTCTGTTTCAGTAGTTCCATCATTTTCTTCATGTTCCAAGCGGTTGCAACTAGTAATGCATTGATTTGTGGTCCCGTTTCTCCCAGGAAGTAATTTTTTGCCAGCCTAAAATCGGTTTTTAAATGTCCGATGATAGGTTCTATTGCCGCTCTGGTTCTAAATTTTTTGCGCTTTGTCTGCTTTTGATAAGCAGTGTCATTTTTTTTCTTGGAGTGCTTGGGATGGAGATTTTCACGCCTTTTATTTCTGATTTTCCTCTGCCACCTCTATCGTAAACGAGTTCTTTTGGGAGCTTTTGACCACCGGTTTCCATCTGTTCCAAAAGTGGTTCTATGGTGTGACCATCGTAAGGAGTTTGCAAAAATGCTTTAATCCCGAGAATGATTTTCTTGCCTTTGTTGGCGGTGGTTATCAAACACCTACCTTATTCCCAAATTCATACTGGCTATGCGCTTTTCCTTTGGCAATACATCGGGTAAAAGGCTTGTGAATGCTGTAAATTTTATCGGCATCGTTTCTTTTTTGTGTGACAACCTTGGTGTACAATGTCATTAAATCTTTATAAAATTCTTGCTGTTCTGCATTAAAATTCCGTTGCAATTCACGAATCAGTCTCATGGCGATGGTTTTGAGCTGTCTTTGAGATTTCCTTGCCGCTTTTGCCCGCTTGGGATGTTTTCCGTTGTAGGTGTTGCGCACCATTTGTTTGCTGACTTTTGTGTAGCGTTGTCTTTGTTTTATGCCTTCATTTCCGGCTATTTTGTTGCAATAATCAATCACTTTTTTGCACAATTTTGCATCGGTAGGAAAAGAGGTATTATTCTCCTGAACGGTAGTATCGGACAAAACAAAATTTGAGGTGTTCGTCTTGGCATCGTGCATTCTTACGCTGTAGGCAAAGATTTTTTCGATACCTTTTTCGCCAATTCTTTTTCGGAAATGAACAAAATTACTCGGGTCACAAGGAAATTCGTGTTCAAAGAAAACCCTGCCACAAAAATGCTGCATATAAGGATTCATGATCCAGGCTTTTTCCAACGTCTCATCGCCCAAATTATACAAATGTTTCAGTAGCAAACAACCCACCATAAACCGAATCGGTTGGCTCGGATTGCCCACTTTGGAATACAAGGACGAAAATTCTTTCTCAAAATAATTCCAATCTATTTTTTCTGAAAGTAGAACAAGTTCATGCTCGTGGTCAATAAAATCCACCAACATTGGGCGGAATAATTCTGGCTTCTTTTCTGGATTTTTCCCCAACATATTTGCAAGGTTTTAAAGCTCTAAGATACAGATTGTCATATTAAAGTTCATGAAACAGAAGGGGTTCCAATTTATTTTGACAAATGATTATCAGAGAAAATATTAACTGAAACTTGTGAAAGATGTGGCGGAACAGGGTTTCTTCCTGAATATAATTACTATCAAGGAGGTATTTGTTTTGCTTGTCAAGGTACTGGAATGAGGATACCTTGGAGTGATTAAAGAGACTGCGTACAACAAGGGTAACTGTTGCACAACTCTAATTTTAGGTACAAAAAAATAGTATAAATAACAACCTCTTTAGAAGCGATTTTAGGGAGGTTTATTGTTTTTACAAAATAAGAAAAATAAAAAAGCCCCGAAGATAGTCGAGGCGCTAAATGTTTTCACAACGGAATAATCCTTATTGTGAGTTCCTTTCAATACAAATATATAGATAAAATATTTATATATGATTACGTGAAACCGTAATTTTGTAAATTATTTTTGATGTAATTTAATACGCAAAAGAAAAATAATCATGGCTAAAAATATACTTGGATTAGATTTAGGAACCAACTCTATTGGTTGGGCGTTTGTAAAAGAAGCTGAGAATAATAATGAAGAATCTTCAATCGAAAAAATAGGTGTTCGTGTAAATCCTTTGACAACTGATGAGCAAACAAACTTTGAAAAAGGTAAACCTATTACAACAAATGCAGGTAGAACTATAGCACGTTCGGCTCGTCGCAATCTTCAACGATTTAAACTTCGAAGAGAAAATCTTCTACAAATTCTGAAATCACATAAATGGATTGATAATGAAACTATTTTAGCTGAGAATGGAAATAAAACAACTTTTGAAACTTTTCATTTAAGAGCACTAGCAGCTGAAAAACAATTGGAGCTTCACGAATTGGCTCGTGTTATGTTTCAAATCAACAAAAAACGTGGTTACAAAAGTTCTCGTAAAGTGAATAATACCGAAGAAGGTTCTTTGATTGATGGTATGGACATCGCTAAAAAATTGTATCATGAAAATCTTACACCAGGGCAATATGTTTTGGATTTATTAAAGTCTGGAAAGAAAAAGGTTCCTGATTTTTATCGTTCGGATTTACAAACTGAATTTGATAAAATATGGGATTTTCAGAAACAATTTTATATTGAACAATTTACAGATAATCTAAAAGAAGAATTAAAAGGTAAAGGAAAAGTAGCGACATGGGCAATTTTAAAAGTACCTTTTAATTTGGTTGGAATAAAGCGCAATTTAAAACGTGATGATTTAAAATTAGAGAATTATCAATGGCGAAATGATGCTTTGTCTAACCAATTAAATTTAGAACAAATTGCGATTGTTTTGCAAGAGATTAATGGTCAATTAACTAATTCTTCTGGTTATTTAGGTGCAATTTCAGATAGAAGCAAAGAGTTGTACTTCAATAATCAAACCGTAGGGCAATATCAATATACTCAGTTACAAAATAATCCGCATGCGTGTTTAAAAAATCAAGTGTTTTATCGTCAGGATTATATGGATGAATTCGAGAAAATTTGGGAAGTTCAAGCAAAAGGTCGAGAAACTATTTTTACCGATGCTTTAAAAGAAGAAATTCGAGATGTAGTAATATTCTATCAACGTAAATTAAAATCTCAAAAAGGACTGATTTCAATTTGTGAGTTCGAACAAAGAGAGATAATTAAAGATGATAAAAAGAAAACTGTTGGTTTACGCGTTATTCCAAAATCAGCACCTTTATTTCAAGAATTCAAAATTTGGCAAATTCTTCATAATGTAAAATTGAAAAATAAGATTACAAATGAAGTTGTGCTTTTAAATGAAAACGATAAAAATCACTTATTTGAAGAATTAAATCTAAAGGGAAATCTTACTGCATCTGAAGTTTTAAAATTGTTAGTTGATAAACCTAAAGATTGGGAAATTAATTATACAAGTTTAGAAGGAAATCGTACTAATCAAGCCCTTTATAATGCTTATTTGACTATTCTAGATAACGAAGGTTATAATGTGCGCGAAGAACTGAAATTAAAATTGAATAAAGACGATATTACTTTGGCTGATATTGATAAGTCTGCTCTTGAGATTAAGGGAATGGTACAAACTATTTTTAATCATTTAGGAATTAAATCTGAAATTTTAGATTTTAATGCAGAATTAGAAGGAAAAGCTTTTGAAGAGCAATTATCATTTCAGTTGTGGCATTTGTTGTATGCATATGAAGAAGACAATTCACCAACTGGAATGGACACTTTGTATCGATTATTAGAACAAAAATTTGGTTTCAATAAAGAGCAAGCTAAAGTAATGGGAACAGTTGCCTTTCAAGATGATTATGGAAGTCTAAGTAGTAAAGCAATTCGTAAAATATATCCTTTTATAAAAGAAAATGAATATTCTGTAGCATGTGATTTAGCTGGATATCGTCATTCTAAAAACTCTTTAACCAAAGAAGAATTAGAAAATCGTGAATTAAAATCTCGTTTAGATATTCTTCCAAAAAATAGTTTGCGCAATCCTGTAGTTGAGAAAATTCTGAATCAGATGGTAAATGTAGTGAATACATTGATTGATACTGAAAATGATAAACTGGAGAAAGCAGGCAGGACAAGAAATTTTCAATTTGATGAAATCCGTATTGAGTTAGCACGTGAACTTAAGAAGAATGCAAAAGAACGTGAGGAAATGACCAAAGCTATGAATGCAGGAAAAATTGAACACGAGAAAATTATTAATATTCTTCAAGTCGAAGATG
>NZ_DLOC01000101.1:0-35500 GCF_002478465.1 Empedobacter sp. UBA7494 | reverse complement strand
AGAGCAAATTAATAGTATTCGACTTAAATTAGCGAAAGAATTTAATGAATTTGAAAATTGTTTTATTGTTGATAGTATGCCGTTGGAGGTGTGTAAAATAGCAAGAATTAATCGCTCTAAAATTTGCAAAGAACATCAGTATAGCGCACCAAATAGAGGTTTTTGTGCTTCTCAGCAAATGTCTTTTTATGGCTATAAACTTCATGCTGTTTGTTCTTTAAATGGTGTTTTCCAGAGTATTGATATCAGTCCCGCATCTGTTCATGATATTCATTTTTTGAAAGATATAAAATCTCAACTATCAGATTGTGTGCTACTTGGTGACAGAGGCTATTTGTCGCAAACAATTCAAATTGACTTATTTAATGAAGCTAATATTCGATTAGAAACACCGAAAAGATCCAATCAAAAAGAGTATAAACCTCAGTTTTATCCATTCAAAAAGTATCGAAAAAGAATTGAAACTTTATTTTCTCAACTATGCGATCAATTTATGATTAGACGAAATTATGCAAAGACTTTCGAAGGGTTTAAAACCAGAATTCTAGCTAAAATTACTGCACTTACTGTGGTTCAGTACATTAATAAAACATACTTTAATCGAAATATTAATAAGCTAAAAACCAAAATTATTTAAAATGCACAACGGGTTAAATTAAATATCTTTCTTTTCTAAGTAAACGACTTTTTTCGTTTCGAAGAAATCTTCGTCAAAAAAGTTTTGAATATCAAATAAAACTGCATTTGGAAAACCTGCTAATTCTTCTGTCAAATCGCCTCCTTTTAAATATAATAAACCATTTGGAAAAGGATTAATCGCTTCTTTTTTGAATTTCCCACGAATCCATTCTGCAAATCTTGGCATTGCTGTTACCGCACGAGAAACGACAAAATCGTATTTATCTGTTAATTCTTCGGCGCGCTTTTGTTCTGCTTTTACATTCGTCAAACCTAAACCGTCAGCCACTCCTTTTACAACCTTGATTTTTTTCCCGATAGAATCTACCAAATGAAACTGAACATTCGGAAACAAAATTGCCAACGGAATTCCTGGTAAACCACCTCCAGTTCCTACATCCAGAACAGAAGAACCATCTGCAAATTCCATCACTTTTGCAATCGCTAAAGAATGTAAAATATGGTTCGTATAAATTTCATCAATATCTTTTCGAGAAACAACATTGATTTGATCGTTCCATTCTTTGTACAAATCACCAACTTTCGAAAATTGCTCGATTTGTTTTTCTGTTAAATCAGGAAAATATTTTAAAATTAAATCAATCATTGCTTAAATAATTTCTGAAACTCGCTGACAAACGTAATCTAACAACTTTGTATCGTCTTCTGTAAACGGATTAATTTTGTGCGAATCGATATCAATTTGACCAATATTTTCTCCATTTTTGAAAATTGGAACAACAATTTCAGCTTTCGTTTCTATTGAACAAGCCAAATAATTATCTTGTGCATAAACGTCTGGCACAACAAAAGTTTCGTTAGATTCTGCCACTTGCCCACAAATTCCTTTACCATAAGGAATGATTGTATGATCGGTAGCTGCACCAACATAAGGTCCAAGTTTTAGTTCATTTTTATCTCCATTCTTGAAATAAAATCCCACCCAATTGTAATATTCAACTTCGTCACTCAACAATTGACAAATCTTTTGTAATCTGTCTTCCGTAGAAATTGCGCTATCAATTATGACATCCACGCGTTTATGTAAATCTTGCATTTTGTTACTTCTTAAAAAAGCAAATTTATTGATTAATCATAACTTAATCAAAAGTTGACGTTTTTCATTTATATTTGTTCAAGATTTTTTAACCAAATGAAAGAATTTAAACCTTTATTGTTATTCCTTGCACGTTTTTTAGGAACTTACATTATTTTAAGTTTAGCTTATAAATTGTATTTGGATCAATATTTACCGCACAATAACCCTGATCCATTTACAAAATTAACGTCAGATGTAACAGCTTTTGGCTTGAACAAATGTGGTTTTTTTACTTTTTCTAATATTGCAGAAAACCAACCTTGGATGCGTTTGGTAATGGACGGACAAGTGGCGTCTATTGTAAATGAAGGTTGTAATGCGATTTCTATTTTGATAATTTTCATAGCGTTTATCGTTGCTTTTTACACGAATTTCAAACAAACTTTTTTGTTTATTTTGTCTGGTTTAGCAATTCTTTTTGTGATGAATATTTCGAGAATTATGTTGTTAAATTATATTTTTAGATACCACGCAGAATATGGTAAAATGGCGCACGATTATCTGTTTCCTGCAATTATTTATGGTTCAATCGTGATTGTTTGGATTGTTTGGATTAAGTTTTTTGTAACAAAATACAATAAGCAAAATGCTAAATAAATATTTACGTTATGCAATTGCAGTTTTACTTGTTTTTGGATTAATATTAGTCCGAAAATTTGAAGATATTTTATTTTATGATCCTTTCATAAAATACTTTCATTTTGTTGGTCATTCAAAATTTCCTGAAATTGATTTACCAAAATTAAACGCAAGTCTGATGGTTCGCTATCTAATCAATACATTATTAACGGTATTAATTATTTGGTTTATTTTCTGGAAAAAAAGTTACGTTAAATTCTCTATCATTATAATGATTATCGGATTAATCGTTCTTTTACCAATCTATAATTATTTGATTTCAACACATTTTTCATCAGGCGAAATGGTTTTCTTTTATGTGAGAAGATTTCTCATTCAGCCCATGTTTTTATTGATTTTAGTTCCTTGTTTTTATTACCAAGAAATACAACATAAAAAAACGGTCGAAAATTAATTTTCAACCGTTTTTATTTTATCTAATTTAAATTTTACAATAAACCTGATTCATCTTTTTCTTGTTGCGCATCTAACTTTGCTTGCTCTTTTGCAGCTGCTTCTTGTGCTTTTTGTTCTGCAACTTTACGTTTTTCTTCGTTTGCAATTTCTGCATTCGCTTTGTTCACTGCTTTGTATTTATAAAGCCAACCTAAAAATCCTCCCAAAATAAATCCTACACCAGCACCTCCGGTAATTCCTACCAAAAATTCTTTATCCGAAAATAATCTAGAAACATCCAAATTCGTAAAATAATACATTGCAACGCTAATCGCAATCAACAAAAATCCAATAAAAGTAGAATAGATCATCGTTATATGTTTTTAAAATAAATCTTGTAACATTCTTTGACGAACAGCTTCGTACAAAATCGCTCCAGCCGCAACCGAAACATTCAGTGAAGCAGTTTGTCCAGCCATAGGCAATTTAATAATTTTATCCGAAATTTTAATAATAGAATCCGAAACTCCATCTTCCTCACTTCCCATCACAATAGCTGCAGGAACAGAGAAATCTGCATCATAAATAAATTCTGCTGATTTTTCAGAAGCACTAAAAATTGAGATTCCAGCCGATTGTAAATATTTAATAACATTCACTAAATTTCCTTCTTTACAAACCGGAATATTGTACAACGCTCCTGTCGAAGTTTTGATCGCATCTGCATTTACAGAAGCCGAACCTTTTGCTGGAATAATAATCGCGTCAACACCAACACATTCTGCTGTACGAGCGATCGCACCAAAATTACGAACGTCAGAAACACGATCTAAAATCAAAATAAAAGGTGTTTTTCCTTGTTCCCAAATTTGAGGTAATACATTTTCGATTGAATCAAATTCGATTGGCGAAATAAATGCATAGACTCCTTGGTGATTTTTTCCTGTAAAACGATTTAGTTTTTCTACAGGTACATAACTTACAGGAATTTCATATTCAGTGATTAATTTTCTCAATTCAGAAAAAATTTCACCTTGTAAACCTTTTTGAATAAAAATTTTGTCGATTGTTTTCCCTGCTTCAATCGCTTCTATTACTGGTCTTAAACCAAAAATTCCCGCTTCGTTTTTCATAAATGCAAAGATAAAAAAATTATACGTAACTATTTACCAATCCTTCTTCTCAATTGTTGTAAATAATTTGGAAAGCTCATATACAACATGCAACCAATGACAATTAGCGAAATCATTGAGATTAAATTTAGTTTGAGATGAATGATTTTTGACACAAAAACAACCACCAAAACAACATTAAATAAGGTTTGGAAATAAAAATGTTGCGCAATTTTTCGTCCAAAATCTGATTTGCTATACGAAGCAAAAAACATAAAAAACACTAAAATTGTAAGAATTAAACTAATTTTCATTCTAAAAAAAATCACTAAATTTGAAAGGTTAAATATACTCAAAATGCAACAATATCACGATTTATGTAAAAAGGTTTTAGCAGAAGGCGCTTTTAAAGAAGACAGAACGGGGACAGGAACTAAAAGTATTTTTGGTTACCAAATGCGTTTCGATTTGTCGGAAGGTTTTCCTTTGGTGACGACTAAAAAATTACATTTAAAATCGATTATCTACGAATTGTTGTGGTTTTTGAAAGGTGATACAAATATCAAATATTTAACAGATAACGGAGTTAGAATTTGGAACGAATGGGCTGACGAAAATGGTGATTTAGGACCTGTTTATGGGCATCAATGGCGTTCATGGGGAAAACCAAATGGAGAAGTTGTTGACCAAATTAAAGTTGCGATTGATCAAATTAAAAATAATCCTGATTCGCGTCGAATTATTGTTTCTGCTTGGAATGTTGGAGAATTAGATCAAATGGCTTTAGCACCTTGTCATGCATTTTTTCAATTTTATGTGAATGATGGAAAATTATCGTTGCAATTGTATCAACGTAGTGCAGATATTTTCTTAGGTGTTCCATTCAATATTGCGTCATATGCGTTATTACAAATGATGGTTGCTCAAGTTTGTGATTTAGAAGTCGGCGATTTTGTGCATACGTTTGGAGATGCACATATTTACAAAAATCATTTTGAACAAGTTGAACTACAATTAACGCGTGAACCTTTTCCATTACCAACAATGAAAATCAATCCGAATGTAAAAGACATTTTTGATTTTACATACGAAGATTTCGAATTAGAAAATTATCAAGCTCATCCGCATATAAAAGGAATTGTAGCGGTTTAATTTTTATTTTAACGTTATTTTTTTGTAATTCATAATAAGTTATTTAATTTTATTAAGATTAATATAATATTAACACGTAATTATGAGAAAAAATTTTACGCTTGTAGCTATGCTTTTAGCTATGACTATTACCTATGCACAAGAAAATGGCAATAATCAATTTAAAAACATTGATGCTTCATTACCTAATTCAAAAAAAACAATTCTAGACTTAAAGAATGTTGAAAATCAATTAGCGTCTAATACTCTTAATAAAAATTCTAAATTAGAAATTACTCTTCCTAATAATAAAGGAAAAAATGAAAAATTTGTTTTAGTTGAAAGAGAATTATTAAATGATAAAATGAAGGAACAATTTCCTAACATTAAATCATATTACGGATATTCAACTTCTGATCCATTAACAAAAATCAGTTTAGGTTACTCTACAGCTCAAGGAATTAATGCTATTGTATATTCTTCAACTGATAAATATATTATCGAAAAAACAGCTGGTCAATATGAATTAATTAATAGCGAAAATCTTCCAAGTTTAAAAAACTTTAGTTGTGGTAGTGTAGATTCAAGTACTTCTGTTGTATCTAGCGAATCAAAAGGTATTAATAACCCTTCAACTTACAGAAAATACAAACTAGCAATTGCAACTGATTATCAATACAATAAATATTTTTCTGGTACTCAAGAACCAACTTTAGAAACATCTATTGCTGCTGTATCAAAATCATTAACTTATATATTACCTATATATGAAAATGACTTGTCTATTTCTTTTCAATTAGCTGACAATCTAGACAAAGTAACTTATCTTACAGCTGCTACTAGTCCTTTTAAAACAACTGGATTAAACGCTGAAGTTCAAAAACAATTGGACGCAAATATTGGTTCTGAAAATTATGATATTGGAATCCTATTCACTAATCTTCTTGGAGGAGGAAATGCTGGCTATATCGGAAGTGTTTGTAATAATACTAAAAAAGGATCAGCTTATATTGGACCTGTAGAAACAAATCCTGAAGGTTTTAATTTTTCGGTTGCTGGTGCCCATGAGATGGGGCATCAATTCGGAGCAAATCATGTCCACGCGAGAAACGAAGGATATATGGCGAATAGAGAAATCGGAAGTGGTGTAACAGTTATGGGATACCCTGGCGTAACAGGCACTCATGATGTTCAAAATACTTTCATTTCTCAATTTAATCATTATAATCTTGAACAAATTAATAGTTATTTAGCTAAACAAACATGTGGTACCACTACAGAAAGTACTAACAAACCTCCTGTAGCAAATGCTGGAAAAGATTACACAATACCAAAAGGAACTGCTTTTCATTTAATTGGAAGTGCTAATGATACAGATAATGATAAATTAACTTATTCATGGGAACAATCAGATCCAATATTAACATATACAGGATCTAATTTCAAAAATCCAAGTAGTAAAAATACTGATGGTGCAAATTTTAGAGTTTATGAACACTCTACAAATCCAGAAAGATATTTTCCTCCAATGGAGAATGTGCTAAATAGTCAGTTATATTCTACATGGAATACAGTTTCGGATATAGCAAAAGAGATGAACTTCGTCTTACAAGTTAGAGACAACAAACAAGGAGGAGGCCAAATTGATTCTGACAAAGCATTGATAACAATTACTGAAGATGGTCCATTTAAGATTAATAATATTAACCTTAACCAATCATTTAAATCAGGAGAAACATTTGACTTAAAATGGGATG
The DNA here is from genome assembly GCF_002478465.1 of Empedobacter sp. UBA7494. NCBI lineage: Bacteria > Pseudomonadati > Bacteroidota > Flavobacteriia > Flavobacteriales > Weeksellaceae > Empedobacter > Empedobacter sp. UBA7494. Next base: position 28,709 of record NZ_DLOC01000101.1, on the reverse strand, counting down.
TTGCTGGGACAAATACAGGAACAATTAATACGCAAAATGTAAAAATAAAACTAACAACAGACGAAGGTAAAACATTTACCACTTTATTAGAATCAACTCCTAATAACGGACAAGCTTCTATTACATTACCTAGCAATGTTAAAGCAGAAAAAGCAAATATTATCATAGAAGCTATTAATAATATTTATTATGCTGCAAGCCCTTTCATAGCTATTGGTTACGAAGTTAGTTTATCATGTAATCAATTTTTCGCGACAACTCCAATCACAATGAAAGATGCCGTAGGAAGCAGTGCTGGAATTACCAATATCACAATTCCTATTTCTGGAGAAACAAAAAAAGTTGAAGACATTTCATTAATTACCGATATTACACATGATAATTCTAACGAACTAATTGTTATGTTTGCTAAATCTGGTGTTGATCAAATTTATCAATATGCATGGTACCAAAGTTGTACTACACCAAACTTATCGTATAAATTTAATAAGTTCGGAGGATCAAGTTTTGATAATTGTGGAGTAAAAGATGCTGTAATTACAGGTACTTTAGATCTTAAACGTTATGAAAACATAACAGCAAATGGTTCGTATTTATTCCGCCTAGCAGATTTAAAAGCTGGAAATATAGGAACTGTCAATAAAATGGGAATTGAATTATGTCATCGTGAAACGTCAAAATTAGCTGTTTCAGACATCACAAAACAAAATGAGTTATTTGTTTATCCTAATCCTACAAATGGTAATTTTAATATTCGTATGAACACGAAAACTAATAAAGTAACTACAGAAATTATCAACCTTGCAGGACAAGTTGTTTCTACAAATACTTATAATGTTGCTGGAAATAAAATCGACCAAGCAGTTAATGCTACAAATTTACCTAAAGGTGTATATCTTGTAAAAATTAATGATGGTGATTCAACACAAACAAAAAAATTAATTATCAAATAATTTTTTTCATTCAATAATTCATACAAAACCCATTTTTTAATGGGTTTTGTAATTTAAAATACAACCGTTATGAAAACTATTTTTCTTATAATTCCGCTATTCATTTTAAGTTGCTCAACAAATAAATTAACTCAACATAAAGATAACTTTGATGATAAAAGTAATTTAATTTTAGAGTTACGAGAAAATTCTCTCGAAAATTTCGATTCTATTTTTACAATTAAAAATGATACTGAACTCGGTAAAACATTAGGTCCGATAAATGCAACACGTATGCCTGGTGTACCAATTAGAAATATTGATTTTACAAAAGAATATCTTTTTGTAACTAATATGAAAACTGATATTAATATTATTGACATCAAAAATTCAACTATTTTATATGAAAAAATTTACGATAACAACGTTGAATCAACTTTTAACCAAGAAAATTTGATTAAATTTTATCAAATTCCATTTTCAAATTCCCCGTATAAATTTCAAGAAATTAAAAAATAATTCATAAAAAACACTTAAAGTCTCCAAATTGGAGGCTTTTTTTGTAACTTTTGGAGAAAATTATCAACCAATAGAAATAAATTTTTACAATGAAAAAACGCATTCTTTGGCTTTCATCAGCCTTCATTATATCAAGTCTTACTTATGCGCAAGTAATGACACCACCACCGAGTTATAACGAAAACCAAACGAACAAATTAGATATTTATCGTGCAGAAGCAGAACGAATTAATAATCTTGTTCATACCAAATTGGATCTTAAATTTGATTATGCAAAAGAGCACGTTTTAGGTGAAGCTTGGGTAACATTGAAACCACATTTCTATGCTACAAACAAAGTTACATTAGACGCAAAAGCAATGTTGATTAGCGAAGTCGCTTTGGTAAATGGTGCTACAAAAAAAAAATTAAATTATAAATACGATGATTTACAATTAGTCATCGATTTGGATAAAGAATACAAAAAAGATCAAGAATATACACTTTACATCAAGTATACAGCGCGTCCAAACGAAGTAAAACAAGAAGGAAGTGCGGCCATAAACGATGCAAAAGGTGTTTATTTTATCAATGCAAAAGGTGAACGACCAAATTATCCAACTCAAATTTGGACACAAGGCGAAACTGAATCTTCTTCTTGTTGGTTCCCGACAATTGATAAAACGAATCAAAAAACTTCACAAGAAATCACGTTAACATATCCTGATAAATATGTTTCATTATCAAATGGAACAATGAAATCTTCGAAGAAAAATTCGGACGGAACAAAAACTGATTATTGGAAATTTGATAAAAAACATGCGCCATATTTATTCTTTTTCGGGATTGGAGATTACGCAGTCATCAATGATAAATGGAAAAATATCAATGTTGATTATTACGTAGAACCAGAATATAAAGATGTTGCAAAGCAAATTTTTGGTAATACACCAGAAATGATTCAGTTCTTTTCTGATAGATTAAACTATCCTTATCCTTGGGATAAATATGCACAAATGACGGCTCGCGAATATGTTTCTGGAGCTATGGAAAATACAACAGCTTCTTTATTTCATGATGGTGTTCAGCAAAAAGCTGGTCAATTAGTCGATGAAAACACTGCTGAATATGTTATTGCGCACGAATTATTTCACCATTGGTTTGGAGATTTAGTTACGGCTGAAAGTTGGGGAAATTTAACAGTGAATGAATCGTTTGCTAATTATTCTGAATATTTATGGTTTGAATATAAATACGGAAAAGAGAAAGCGGATGAGCATCGTTACAACGAAATGTTTGGTTATAAACAAGGCGATGGACCAACGAAAAATTTGGTTCGAGTTCATTACAATTCTCGCGAAGACATGTTTGATGGTGTTTCGTACAACAAAGGTGGAATTATCTTACATATGTTGAGAAATTTCTTAGGAGATGATGCTTTCTTCAAAGGTTTGAACAAATATTTGAAAGATAACGAATACGGAAAAGCTGAATCTGCACAATTACGTTTGGCTTTGGAAGAAGTTTCTGGCCGTGATTTGAACTGGTTTTTCAATCAATGGTATTACGAAAATGGTCATCCAAAATTAACAGTTGTTTCAGATTATTCTTCAGCAAATAAAAAAGTAAAAGTTGTTGTTCGTCAAGATGCTTCAAAATTATTTGAATTTCCTTTTGCGATTGATATTGTCGAAAATGGTAAAACAACACGTCAACAAGTTTGGGTTCCAAAACAAGCCGAAACTGTTTTCGAATTTGCTTCAAACCAAAAACCTGATGTCGTTATTCCAAATGCGGATCAAGTTTTATTAGCAGATATCGACGATAAAAAGCCTGTTGAAGATTTTATTGCGCAATACAAAGCTGGAAAAGGAAATTACACGACACGTTTATTAGCTATTGAAGCAATGGCAAATGCGCAAGCAACTAATCCAAAAGCGGCTGATGCATTGGTTAATGCGTTAGATGATTCATTTGATGGATTAAGAATTTATGCGATTCATAAATTGGATACAAAATCAAAAACGATTGTAGATAAAGCTTCATCAAAATTAAAACAATTAGCATCTAACTATCCTAAAACATTGGTACAAGCAGCTGCTTTGAGTGCTTTGAATGATGCCAATATTTATGATGCAACCATTTTCGAGAAAGCTTCAAAAAGTCCATCTTTTAGTGTTCAAGGAGCTTCATTAACAGGAATCTTAAAAAATAATCCTTCAAAAATTAATGATTTAACAACTAATCTTGATAATGAAGTAATTAAAGGTTCGCCAGATTTAGCAATGGCATTAGTTCCGACTTGGATTAAAAATAATCAATTAGATAAAGCTGCTTTAATTTCGGAATCTGCTGCGATGTATGAATTCGTAAAATTCCAAGATGCAGAAAAAGGAAAAATTGCTGAACAGGCTTTCAATTGGATTATGAATAATGATACACCAGATGCAACAGCTGAAATTGCTAAAACATATTCGCGTTATTATCCATACTTGAAAGAGCAAAATCCGCAGGCAAGCCAAGTTATAAAAATGATGGCTGAAAAAGCGTTGCAAGTGAAAACGAATGCTGCAAAAACAATTAAATCTGCATCTATTGCAAAACAAGTGGAGCAATTACAAGATGCAATAAATAAAATGAAATAATTCGCTAAAATTATTATATTTGTTAGGCTATCCCCAAAAAGGATAGCTTTTTTTACCTTATAACTTATGATAAACATTGTAGTAGCAAAAGCAAGCAACAACGTAATTGGTGCAAAAAACGATTTGATTTGGCATTTACCAAATGATCTGAAACATTTCAAAAGTATAACTTCTGGACATCCTATTATTATGGGACGAAAAACGTTCGAATCATTGGGTAGACCTTTACCAAATCGTACCAATATTGTTGTAACAGGAGATCAGAATTGGAATGCAGAAAGTATCGAAATAGCTTCTTCTTTACCAAAAGCAATAGAAGCTGCGAAAAAAATTGACGATGATATTTACATTATCGGTGGTGGAAATATTTATAAACAAGCGATGGAATTTACAGATGTTTTGTACATCACAGAAGTTCATCACGAATTTGATGGAGACACTTATTTTCCAGAAATTGACTCGGACGAATGGGAAGAAGTTGAGCGAGAAGATTTCAAAAAAGATGAAAAGCATCCGTATGCTTACTCCTTTGTGACGTATAAAAGAGCAGATAAAGAAAATTAGAAAACTTACGAGCATAAAAAAAAAGCAAGAACCAAAATTCTTGCTTTTATATTTTATTAATTTAACAACTTAATGCTTAACATCTTGTACTTCGTCTGGATTGTGTTTATGTTTAAATAAAATAGCAAATAAAATAGCAATTACTAATGCATATAATGCAAATGTTAGCCAGATATGCTCCCAATCTTTAAACATTAATGCTTTATCAAAAACTCCGTCAGTAATAGTAATTCCATTATTTTTAATATAATCTAGCATTAAGTTATTATCTGGGGTAGTATCTAAAAACACAGATAATTCTTGTGTGTTATTGAATGATTTTGTGAAGTATTTATCAATTAACCATCCCGAAGTTAAACTGCCGAAAACAGCTCCAAAACCATTTGTCATCATCATAAATAATCCTTGTGCAGAAGATCTTATTCTAGAATCAGTATTTGTTTCAACAAATAATGATCCCGAAATATTAAAGAAGTCGAAAGCCATTCCGTAAACAACACAAGATAAAATAATCATCCATAAACCTTCTTGCGGATTAGAGAATCCTAATAATCCGAAACGTAAAACCCAAGCTAACATTGAGATTAACATTACTTTCTTAATACCATATCTCTTTAAGAAAAATGGAATTGCAAGAATAAATAATGTCTCAGAAACTTGAGAAATTGACATAATAATTGTAGAATATTTAATAACAAATGAATCAGCATATTTCGGAAAGTGTTTAAACTCATCCAAAAAAACATCTCCATAAGCATTCGTTAATTGTAATGCTCCACCCAAAAACATTGCAAAAATAAAAAACAATGCCATTTTATAATTCGCAAACAATTTAAACGCATCCAACCCTAACAACTGAACAAAACTTGTAGATTCAGTATTAGTTTTTTGTGGTTTACAAGCTGGTATTGTAAAAAAAGCGTACAATCCAAGAATAACAGCTGCTACTCCAGCAATATAAAACTGATATTCGGTTGCTTTATTACCAGAAAGATTTGTAATCCACATTGCAACAATAAACCCAACAGTTCCCCATACTCTAATTGGAGGAAAATCTTTTACAACATCATAATTATTAGATTTTAAAACAGTGTAAGAAATCGAGTTATTTAAAGCAATTGTAGGCATATAACAAGCCATTGCTATCAACATAACCCAAAAAAAAGTATTCGGATCATTTACTTGAGGTAAATAAAAAAGTACTGCAGCATAAGCTATATGTAAAAATCCATACAACTTTTCTGCATTAATCCACCTATCTGCAATTATACCTGTTATTGTAGGCATTATTAATGAAGCGAAACCCATTGTTGAAAATATTAACCCAAATTTGGTTCCATCCCATTGTTTTGTACCAAACCAATAGTTTGCGATAGTTATTAACCATGCTCCCCAAACAAATAATTGTAAGAAGTTCATGATGATTAGTCTAGTTTTTAAAGACATAATTATTTGAAATAGTTATTAGTTTTCCATGTTATCGATTTGATCACGAAGGCGAGCTGCCAATTCGTAATCTTCATTTTTCACAGCTTTTTCCATCTCAGCTTCAAGCTCAGATTTTGTCCAACCTTCATATTCATTGATTTCAGACAAATCACTTTCTAAACCAGCTAAGATATCCAAATCATCTTCGAAGTTATTTGCTGCGCGACGTATATTTTCTTCTTCTTCAATAACGTCCAAATGAATTCCAGCTTTTTCTACAACATTATCATAGGCATAGATAGGTGCATTGAAACGAACAGCCAACGCAATTGCATCAGAAGTTCTCGAATCAATTTCGGCACGTTGTCCATCGTTATTCACAAAAATAATATTCGAATAGAAAACGCCATCTTCTAATTTATAAATATAAATAGATTCAACATTCAATTGAAATTCTTTTCCTAATGAAATAAACAAATCGTGTGTTAATGGACGAGGTGGATTAATATCTTTCTCTAAAGCTAATGCGATTGATTGCGCTTCGAAGCTCCCAATAATAATAGGTAACTTTCTTCCTCCTACATTTTCCTCAAGAATCAACGCATATGCGCCAGTCTGAGTTTGACTGTAAGAAATTCCTTTAATATTTAATCTAATTAAATTGTCCATTTGGGTGTAAATCTATGAAAAACTGATGAATATTTAATCTTTTTTTAATGAATAAAAAAAATCCGAACCACCTAAATGATTCGGATTGAATTTATAATCTTAAAATGATTAAGCTTGACCTTTATATTTTTTTAACTCTTCAGTTAATTTAGGAACAATCTCAAAAGCATCTCCTACGATTCCGTAATCAGCTGCTTTGAAGAAAGGCGCTTCTGGATCATTGTTAATAACAACAATTGTTTTAGATCCGTTAACTCCAGCTAAGTGCTGAATAGCTCCTGAAATACCAACTGCGATGTATAAATTTGGCGCAATTGCTTTTCCTGTTTGTCCTACGTGCTCAGCATGAGGTCTCCAACCGATATCAGCAACTGGTTTAGATGACGCTGTAGCAGCTCCTAAAACTTTTGCTAAATCTTCGATCATTCCCCAGTTTTCAGGACCTTTCATTCCACGACCTGCAGAAACTACGATATCAGCTTCTTTCAAATCGATTTTATCAGAAGAAGCCATTTCTGTTGAAACAACTTTTACTTTAGCATCTGCATCAGAAACTGATATTGAAGCTGATTCTTCTGAACCAGAAACTGCATTTTCTTTTGCTCCGAATGCGTTTTGTAAAACTGTAACTACAACTTTTCCTGAAACTGCAACAGTTTCTACTCCTTTTCCAGAGAATGCTTTACGCGCAACTGTGAATGGAGAAACTGCTGTTGGAGCTTTTTCTACATTTGTTACTAAAGATGCTCCTGTTTTGTATGCTAAAACTGGTGCTACAGTAGCTCCTTCGTTTGTTGATGGTAAAACCACAACATCTCCTTGAGCAACTTCAGCCAAAGCTTTTGCGTAAGAATTTGCATCAAATTTTGCTAAAGCTGCATTCTCAATTTTAACTACTTTAGATGCTCCATATTTATATAATTCGTCAGCAGCAGCATTTCCAAAAACGATTGCTGTAACAGTATCTCCAGCAACATCAGCTGTAGCTTTTGCGTAAGAAACTGCTTCTAATCCTGCTTTTTTATATTTTCCGTCGTGTGACTCTGCGTATACAAAAATTGCCATTTTTTAATTTCTTTTTAGGTGAATAATTAGATTACTTTAGCTTCTTCGTGTAATAATCTTACCAATTCTGCTACATTGTCTTTGTCGATTAATGTTACATTACCTCTTTCAGCAGGTTTTACATAACCAACAACTTCAACTTTACTTTCTGTCGTTTCTGGGGCAACAACTGCGATTTGTTTTGTACGCGCTTGCATAATTCCTCGCATGTTAGGAATTCTTAATGCAGCTTCATCAACCAATCCTTTTTGTCCTGCGATAACAGCTGGTAAGGCAACCTCTACGGTTTCTTTTCCTCCATCAATTTCGCGAACAGCTTTTGCAGAAGAACCTTCTACATCAAGACCGATACATCCGTTTACAAAACCATAATCTAACATTGCTGCAACTAATCCTGGTACAGAACCTCCATTATAATCAATTGACTCTTTTCCTGTCAATACTAAATCGAAACCACCATCTTTAGCAGCTTTTGCGATTTGTGTAGCAACAAAGAAATCATCGCGAGCATCAGCATCAATACGAATTCCATCATTCGCACCAATTGCTAAAGCTTTACGCATAACTGGATCTACAGTTGCATCTCCAACAGTTAAAATGGTAACAGTAGCACCTTGTTTTTCTTGTAACTCTACTGCTTTGTTTAAACTAAATTCGTCGTGCGGGTTAATAACGAACTGAACGCCATTTTTGTCAAATGATTTTCCGTCAGCTGTGAAGTTGATTTTTGCTGTAGTATCTGGTACACTACTAATACAAACTAATATCTTCATAATTTTGTGTTTACTTTTTCTTTTATGTAAAAATAACTAATTTATTTTATTATGCAAGCATAACATTGTTAATTCTTTACTAAGTCGTTACTTTTCGCTTTCAGTTGTTTTTTATAAACTGAATTTGAAACCAATACACTTAGTTCATACAATAACCAAAGAGGAATTGTAACTAAAATCATACTGTACACATCGTTTGGTGTAATTGCAGCTGCAATCACTAATACAACAATAAATGCGTGTTTACGGTATTCTTTCAAAAATTTTGGTGTTAAGATTCCAATACTCGTTAAGAAGTAAACGAAAACAGGCATCAAAAACATAACTCCCATCGATAATAATAATTGAACAAATAAATCGATATAACTTGGCAACGTCCATGTATTTCCTACACCAAAAGGATCGTAAGTGAATAAAAATTGTGTACACAATGGTAGCAACATATAGTAACTAAATAAGACTCCTGTTACAAAGAAAAACGAAACAGCGAAAATGGTAAATCCTGCATATTTTCGTTCAGCTTCTTTTAATGCTGGTTTTACAAATCGCCAAATTTCAAAAATAATATAAGGAATTGCGATAATTACACCACACACAATTACTGCAAAAAATTGTGAAGTGATCTGTCCTGATGGATTAAGATTGGTCAATTCTTTCGAAATATCAAATGATTCGGTATAAATTTTTCCGAAACCTGTTAATTCACCAAATTGATTAAAAATATCAAACGTTGGAAAAGTTGATTTTAATGGAGCCATAATCACATGTTCCACCAATTCGTCCCAATAAATAGCGACTGCAATAGATGTAATCACAATTGATAAAATAGAACGAACCAAATGTCCTCTCAACTCACCAATATGAGCCAAAAATGACATACTCGATTTTGTATTATCTGCCATACGCTTATTCGATTCCTTCGTTTAAAATTGAGTGAATATCCAAAATTCCATAATAATGATTTTCTTCATCAACCACCACCAATTGTCCAATACTGTTGTGACGAAGAATCGCTAAAGCTTCTCTTGCTTTTTCAGCTTTTTTGATTGTTTTCGGATTCATTGAAGCAATATCTTTCGCAGTTAAATGTGCAAAAGTTTCATTATTTAATAACATTCGGCGCAAATCTCCATCTGTTATCACACCAACAATTTTATCATTATCAATCACAACTGTAATTCCATGACGACCTGATGTTAATGAATTAATGACTTCTGTAATCGAAGAATCTGGATGCACAGAAGGTTTTCTTTCTGGATCAACAATATTTTCTACTGTCCACAATAATCGTTTTCCTAAAGCTCCACCTGGATGATATTTTGCAAAATCGTTTTGTGTAAACGCTCTCAATTTCATCAAAGCAACTGCCAAAGCATCACCCATTACCAATTGAGCCGTTGTAGAAGTTGTTGGTGCCAAATTTACTGGACAAGCTTCTTTATCAATATTAACATCCAAAACAATGTCTGAATTTTTTGCTAATTCTGATTTCAAATTTGATGTCAATCCAATCAAAACCGAAGCATATTGTTTAAGAATCGGAGCTAAATATGTAATCTCTGGCGTATTTCCACTTTTCGAGATACAAATCACCACATCTTCTGGTCGTACAAGACCCAAATCGCCATGAATGGCTTCCGTCGCATGTAAAAATTGACTTGGAGTTCCGGTAGAATTTAACGTTGCTACAATTTTATTTGCAATATGTGCACTCTTTCCAACTCCAACAACTACCAACTTTCCTTTCGTGTTATATATTGCATTTACCGCATCAACAAAAGACTCGCTAATACGAGAAGCTATTGCTTCCAGCGCTTGAATTTCTTCTCGAAAAACACCTTGCGCTATTTGTATTAATTCTGAATTTCCCACAATAAAATTTCTATTGTCTATTTTTAAAATTTTTCGTACTTTTACTCTCCTTTTTTATTTACACTCAATTATATATAAAACATATAAAATTTATGCGTATATTTAAGAGTTATCAAATATAGGAACTATTTAATTTATAATATTAATTTTAGTCTTTTGTGTAGATGGAAGCCACTTCGAAAAACTTAACATCTTACCTAAAAAAATATTTTGGTTTCGACCAATTTAAAGGACAGCAGCACGAAATCATTACAAGCTTATTAAATAAAGAAGATGTATTTGTTTTGATGCCAACTGGCGGAGGTAAGTCTTTATGTTATCAACTACCGGCATTAATGTCAGATGGAGTTGCGATTATTGTATCCCCTTTAATCGCGCTGATGAAGAATCAAGTAGACGCTATACGTGGAATTTCTGAAAATGATGGAATTGCCCACGTATTAAACTCATCTTTAAACAAGTCAGAAACGAAAACAGTTATGACAGATATTAAAGATGGGGTAACTAAAATGTTGTACGTTGCACCCGAATCTTTGACAAAAGAAGAATACATCGATTTCTTTAAATCGGTAAAAATTTCTTTTTTTGCTATTGATGAAGCGCACTGTATTTCTGAATGGGGACACGATTTTCGACCAGAATATCGTAATCTAAAAGCGATTATCAACAAAATTGGTGATGCGCCAATTATTGCTTTAACTGCAACAGCAACACCAAAAGTACAAGAAGATATTCAGAAAACTTTGGGAATGCAAAGCGCTAAAGTTTTTAAAGATTCTTTTAATCGTACGAATTTATTTTACGAAATCCGCCCAAAGGTTGATCAAGACAAACAAATCATCAAATTTATCAAACAAAACGATGGTAAATCTGGTGTCATTTATTGCTTGAGTCGTAAAAAAGTTGAAGAAATTACGCAACTTTTACAAGTAAACGGAATCAATGCTATTCCTTATCACGCAGGTTTAGATGCCAAAACACGTAGCAAACATCAAGATATGTTTTTGATGGAAGATGCAAGTGTCGTTGTCGCTACAATTGCTTTCGGAATGGGAATTGACAAGCCAGATGTACGTTTTGTAATGCATTACGATATGCCAAAATCGTTAGAAAGTTATTACCAAGAAACTGGTCGTGCAGGTCGCGATGGTGGTGAAGGTGTTTGTATTGCTTTCTATGATTATAAAGATATCGAAAAGTTAGAAAAATTCTTAGCAAGTAAACCTGTTGCAGAACGCGAAGTTGGAATGCAATTACTTTCTGAGGTTGTAGCATATGCCGAAACTTCGATGTCGCGTCGTAAATTTTTGTTACATTATTTTGGAGAAGAATTCGACGACAAAAACGGCGAAGGGGCAAATATGGACGACAATATGCGCAATCCTAAAAAAATGATTGAGGCAAAAGATGATGCTGTTATTGCATTGAAGGTTGTTCAGAAAACAAATCAAAAATTAAAATTAAATGATGTTGTAAATGTTATCGTTGGTAAAGAAACTTCGATTACAAAATCATATAATTTGAGCTCCGAAGATTTCTTTGGAATTGGAAAATTGAAAGAAGATTATTATTGGAAATCTATTTTACGCCAATTAATTGTTCGTAATTTATTAGAGAAAGAAATCGAATCGTATGGTATTTTAAAAATTACCAAAGCAGGAAAAGATTTCATTAGTAAACCAACTTCTTTTGAAATTGCCGAAGATATTGATTTCAAAAAATTGTTATCAGAAGGTAGCTTTGATAAAGAAGAAACGTCTTCTACTCCTATTGCTTTTGATGATGTTTTATTGAAACAATTGAAAGATTTACGTAAAAAAATCTCTAAAAAACATCAGATTCCACCTTTTGCTGTTTTCCAAGATTCAAGTTTAGATGATATGACAATGCAATACCCAACAACAGTTAAGGAGTTAACAAATGTGTTTGGAGTTGGAGAAGGAAAAGCTCAGAAATTCGGAAAAGAATTTGTAGATTTTATTGCGCAATATGTAAAAGACAATGATATCATTCGTCCTGAAGATATGGTGATTAAACAAGTTGCGGACAAATCGAGCCACAAAGTTTATATCATTCAATCAACAGATAGAAAGTTAAATCTTGAAGATGTTGCGGAAGCAAAAAATATGACGATGAGCGATTTGCTTTCAGAAATGGAAAGTATCGTTTATCAAGGAACAAAATTAAATATCAATTATTACATTGACGAAGTTTTGGACGAAGACCAACAAGAGGAAATTTATGAATTCTTGATGGATGCAGATACCGACTCAATGTCATCATTGTTAGATGAATTTGGTGACGATTATGATGAAGAAGAATTACGTTTGATGCGTATCAAATTCATCAGTGAAGTCGCAAATTAAACCATACAAAAAATAAACTTTCAGCCCAAGGAATGCTTATCTTTGGGCTTAATTATTACAAGAAAAATGAACAATAAAGCAATATTAATGATTTTGGACGGATGGGGAATTGGACCAAACCCTGCTGTTTCTGCAATCGCGCAAGCAAATACACCTTTTATAGATAGTTGTTTCGAGAAATTTCCGCATTCTACGTTGGATACATTTGGTTTAGCCGTTGGTTTACCAGAAGGACAAATGGGGAATTCGGAAGTTGGACATATGAATTTGGGTGCTGGACGAGTGGTTTTCCAAAACTTAGTTCGAATCAATATGGCAGTTGAAAACGGAACATTACAAAACGAACCAATCTTAAAAGATGCTTTTCAATATGCTTTAGAGAATAACAAAAAAGTACATTTCATCGGTTTAGTTTCTGATGGTGGTGTACACTCACATATCAATCATTTGAAAGGTTTGTTGGATGCAGCAAATCAATCAGGTTTACAACAAAATGTTTTTGTACATGCTTTCACAGATGGTCGTGATACAGATCCAAAATCTGGCGAAGGATTTATCACAGAATTGATAAACCACATGACAAAATCAACAGGAGAAATCGCTTCGATTACTGGTCGTTATTATGCAATGGATCGTGATAAACGTTGGGAACGTGTGAAATTAGCATACGATGCAATGGTAAATGCAGTTGGTGAAACAACAACAAATCCATTAGAAGCAATTCGTGCATCTTATAATGAAGGCGTGACAGATGAATTCATCAAACCGATTATTGTAACGGATGGAAATGGTCAACCAAAAGCTAAAATCGAGAATGATGATGTAGTGATTTGTTTTAATTTTAGAACTGATCGTGGACGTGAAATCACAGAAGTTTTAACGCAACATGATTTTCCAGAATTTGGAATGCATAAATTAAATCTAAAATATATCACTCTTACAGAATATGATGCTACATATACTGGAGTTGCGGTAATTTTTGATGAGAAAAATATTGTAAATACGTTAGGAGAAGTTATTGCGAATGCTGGTCGTAAGCAAATTCGTATTGCTGAAACTGAAAAATATCCCCACGTAACTTTCTTTTTCAATGGTGGTCGCGAAGAACCTTTCGTTGGTGAATCTCGTATTTTATGTGCTTCGCCAAGAGATGTTGCGACTTACGATTTGAAACCAGAAATGGCAGCATATGATATTACAAATGCAATTGTACCAGAAATCGAAAAAGAATCAGCGGATTTCATTTGTCTTAACTTCGCTAATACAGATATGGTTGGACATACAGGTGTTATGTCTGCGGCAATAAAAGCTGCTGAAGTAGTAGATTCTTGTGCGGAAAAAATTATAAATGCAGCTTTAGAACATGGTTACAATGTGGTGATTTTGGCTGATCACGGAAATTCAGATTTTATGATGAACGAAGATGGATCACCGAATACGCAACATACAACGAATCCTGTTCCATTTATTTTGGCTCAGAAAAATATCGAATGGAATGTTGAACATGGTAAACTTGGAGATATTGCACCAACTATCTTAACTTTGATGGGAATTGAAATTCCAACTGAAATGACCGGAAACATTATTGTTCAAAAAAAATAACCTAAATAACTTTAAATACTTACAAACATGATTAATAAAATTATTGCTGTTGACTTTGATGGAACTGTGGTAGATGATAAATATCCAGAAATTGGAAAAGCTAAAATCTTCGCTTTCGAAACATTGAAACAATTACAAAACGACGGATATCGCCTTACTTTATGGACTTATCGTAGTGGTAAATACTTAGATGAGGCTGTAGAATTCTGTAAAAAAAATAGAATTGAGTTTTATGCCATCAACAATAGTTTTGACGGAGAGGATTTTGATAAAAATACGCAAAGTCGAAAAATAAATGCCGATATCTTTATCGACGATAGAAATTTAGGAGGTTTCCCAGGTTGGAGTGACGTTTATCAAATCATTACAAAAAAGATTGAATTAAGTGTTCACGCAAACGGGCAAAAAGCTCCTGAGAAGAAAAAGAAAAGAGGATTTTTCGGATTATGATACATTTAAAAAGTAAAGAAGAATTAGAACTAATGTACCTAAGCGCTCAATTGGTTTCAAAAACCTTGGGTATGTTAGCCAAAGAAGTAGTGCCTGGTGTTACAACCAATCATTTAGATAAATTAGGAGGCGAATTTATTCGCGACAATGGTGGATATCCTGCATTTTTAGGAATGTACGATTTCCCTAAAAACCTTTGTATTTCTCCAAATCAACAAGTTGTTCATGGAATTCCAAACGATGAACCACTTAACGAAGGAGATATTGTTTCGGTAGATTGTGGTGTTTATATGAATGATTTTTACGGAGATCACGCTTATACATTTGCGGTTGGAGAAATTGATGCTGAAACAGAAAAATTACTTCGTGTTACAAAAGAATCTATGTTCAAAGGTATTGAACAAATGAAAAAAGGTAATCGCGTAGGTGATATTGGTTTTGCCATTCAACAACATTGTGAAAAAGAAGGTTACGGTGTCGTGCGTGAATTGGTAGGACATGGATTAGGTCGCAAAATGCACGAAGAACCTCAGGTTCCTAATTATGGACGTCGCGGATCAGGTAAAAAAATAGAAGAAGGTTTAGTATTAGCAATCGAACCAATGGTAAATATGGGAACTGAAAAAGTTTTCTTTCACCCAGATGGTTGGACAGTTACTACACGCGATGACAAATATTCGGCTCACTTTGAGCACGATGTCTGTGTAGTAGATGGCGAACCAAAATTATTGTCAACTTATCAGTTTATTTACGATGCTTTAGGTATCAAATCTGACGAAGAAAAACCATTTTTATTCAAACCTTAAGAAAACTTTTGTGAAAAAGCTTTTAAAAAAAATCATGAATATTCTACCTCGTCCTTTACTGATTCAAGGTAGTTATATTATTCGTCCAGTTTTGGTTTGGTTCATGAAAGGAAATCGTTTCGTAGACCCAATAGATGGACAAGGTTATTACAGTTTGTTGCCTTATGGTTACGAAAAACAACGCGATAACGTGCTTTCTCCAGGAACTTTTTCGTTAGAAAGACATCGTTTGATGTGGTTATACCTCAAAAATGAAACTTCTTTTTTTACAGAAAAAGCAAAAGTTTTGCACATCGCACCTGAACAATCTTTTATCAAGCGCTTTCGCTCAATGAAAAACCTTGAGTACATTACAAGTGATATCGAGTCGCCTTTAGCCGATGTAAAAGCTGATATTTGCGATTTACCTTTTGGAGATGATACATTCGATATTGTTTTTTGTAATCACGTATTAGAACATATTCCTGATGATCACAAAGCCATGAGTGAATTATTTCGTGTGATGAAACCTGGTGGTTGGGGAATTTTTCAAGTTCCTATTTCGTATCAACGCGATGTGACTTATGAAGATCCAACGGTAACATCGAAAGAAGAACGAAAAGAAAAATTTGGACAATATGATCACGTTCGTGTCTATGGTTTAGATTATTACAAACGCTTAGAAGATGTAGGGTTTATCGTCGAGAAAGTTGATTATACCAAACAAATTCCGTCAGAAGATGTTCAAAAATACTGTTTAGAAAAAGGAGAAATTTTACCAGTTGTTCGCAAACCAATGGTATAATTCAAAAAAAATAGTCAAAACTAAAGCGTTACCTTTTATGGGTAACGCTTTTATTTTGGAAACTATTTTTCTACACCCTCATTTGATGATTTTCTTATCGAGTTTAAATCATCTTGCATTTCTTGAAAGGTTAAGATTTTACCTTTTGTTGGTAAAGTGATATCAAGTTTTTTAGTCAAAATTTCCAATTGATTAATTTTAAAAATCGTTTTGAAATATGGTGTAATAATTTCAGTTTGCAGAATCAAACCTGGCAAATTCGCAAAATTATACGGACCATCTTTGTACTTTATTTCTGGCGAATACCAAGCTATAAATGTATTTCCTTCCTTATCTTCTCCAATCGCTTTCACGACATTATAACAATTAATCACCGCTTTTTCTTTCGTTAATTGCCAATTAAAATCAGGTATATTTTCTTTAACCAAATACGTTTTGACGTTAATATCAAATTGTTTATAATATTCATTTTTTGAAAAATCTTTATACAAAGGATTTTGTTCCGATTTCAAAATCTCTTGCACAACCATATCCGATTC
The DNA here is from genome assembly GCF_002478465.1 of Empedobacter sp. UBA7494. Classification (NCBI taxonomy): domain Bacteria; kingdom Pseudomonadati; phylum Bacteroidota; class Flavobacteriia; order Flavobacteriales; family Weeksellaceae; genus Empedobacter; species Empedobacter sp. UBA7494. The sequence continues at coordinate 11,716 of NZ_DLOC01000101.1, read as the reverse complement.
ATCTTGTGCATTATTTATTTTCGTATCAGCTTTGAAAATAGATAACACATTGTTACTTTCTAAAATAAAATCTACAAAAATACCTCGGTCAATTGCAGACTTGAAAGCGGTTTGTAAATTTTTGGGAAACATATCTTTGGATTGTTCGTAATCAAAAATAAATTCGGCTTTATACGTCGCTCTAATACTTTCTTTTTCTGATTGAGCAAAAAGATTAACTCCTAAAAATAATGTAATTCCTACAATTATATTTTTCATTTTATTGTGATTTTTTTATTATTTAAAACTTCTACGGATATCCATTTTTTCATTCACCGATTTATTGAATTCTGGAAAAGGTTGCGTGCTAAAATCTTTTACTTCAAGATTTATTTTTACATTAACATTATGATCACTTCCATCATTTTCTTTATAATCTGTACTCCAAGTTCGCATTAATTCTTTCAAAATATACTTTCCTTGATAAGGTCTATACTTGTAATAAGTATTTACAAAATTTACTGTTTGTTTTTCCTTATTAAATTTCAAATCTTCTGCATCCATGCTATATTCAACAATTGCATAAGAATCTTTTGCAATTAAAAATCGGTGATAAACATGATCTAACAAATAAAATTCGTACATCAATTCATTTCCATACATCGTCAAATTCACTGTTGATACTTTATATTTAGTATAATACTTCAAATAACTATTCACTTTATTTTTTAAACTTATTTCACCTAAAATAGGATTTAGCTTAATTATATATCCATAATTTGGTTCATTTATTATTCTTATATTAACTCTATTATATGACTTAATACTCAAATTATCTTTTTTGAATCGTAATTGTAAATCTAAATCAATAAAATCTCTTTTCGTTGAATCAACAACTTCATCAAGCACAAAATTCACTTTATAAAAATGCTGTTCTGTATTAAAGTTCTTATCGTAATTTTCGATTACTTTTTGTAAAATATCCTCAGCTTTCAGATTTGTAACAAAAGCTTCTTTCAACTCAACTTCGGAAACTTTCTCAAGTTTGATGATCATTTCTGGTTTCAATTCTGAAACCTTAATTATCGCATCTTGATAATCTTTTTTCGAAACGATTAATTCATCATTTTGCGTAACATTACTTAAATCAACAACAGCTTTTCCTTCTTGATCCGAAACAAAATTCTTTGTCGAGTTTTTGAAATATACATCTGCATCATCAAGCGGTAAATTACTCGAAAAGTCTGTAATTTTTATATTTACGATTTGAGCATTTACACATATCGCAAATAATGTTAAAAAATAAAATAGTTTTTTCATATAATTTAAAATCAATAATGAATTAAAGATATATTTTAATCTCGTTAAGAATTTGTTAATCAGAATATTTTATAGATATTTTAACAAAAAAAGCGCTACTAAAAAGTAACTCTTTATAATTATTGTAAATAATATTTTTCTCATGAGCAGTACAATAAAAGCGATATAAAGAAAAAAGGAGTGTTGTCAGAAAACTAATGTTATGGAAAAGAATACTTTAATTCAAAATTACTCTTACAAGATAAAAAAATTGTTAAATTTGTTCTACCAAAAAGGAAGGAGAAAGAGGCAACGTGAGGACATGGTAACGAAACAAATAAGCTTGGTTAAAATTTAACCAAGCTTATTTTGTTATTAAAATTTCACTTATTTTTTTGATTTAAAACCCAAACCTTCAAATTCTTGAGTAACTGTTGATTCCTTTTTGCATTCTGAAGAACAATGAGAACAACTGCAATTACCTCCCCATATAGAAGCATCACAACCTTGTGAACAATTTGTAGATGTGCATTTACAAGTTAATCCTTCGCTCATTAAAAGAGTATTATCAGGATTTGCTGTAAAAACATGTGCAATACTTACACCTTTATCTGTTTTACCTCTTAAAACATACATTCTTTTTGATTTTTGTTCTTCTGATTTTTCATCATTAGATAATTCTCTTAAAGAAATATTCTTAAGTTGATCTTCTTCCTTTAAATTAACATCTTTTTTTATTTTACTTATAATTTCTTCACCACTTAAAATATTTTCAACATTAAATTTTGATGAAGAAAAATTATTTTCCATTGGTTTTAATGTATCAATATTTTTTGCTGTTATATATTCAGCAGTCTCACATGATAATAACATAATAAACGTAAAAATAAAACATAATACTTTTTTCATAATAATTTAATTTATAACTAGTTATAAATATAATAAAAAAATAATTGTTTTGTTAGAAATGCTAAAAAACCTTTCATCCTCTATTTAAAAGAAAAATAATGGTGTGTGTTTTTTGTGTCCTTTCAAAAAAATCCTTTTACATAGGTTTGATATTGTGTCAGCAGTAAAAAAATCAATCTGTTGACTTTTTTATATATAAAATAAAATGAAAATGGATTTTGAAAATTTAATCTCTATGATAATTGATTCGGAATATACTCCGAAAATCATTCAAATGATAATAACAACTGGATGGAATTTATTTGATAAGTATTTAATGAAAAAATTAGAAAACCAACCAAAAAAACAATTACAACCAATCCAACGAAAAATAATAACAAAAAAACGCCACTCAATGAGTGGCGTTTATAAAATATTGTAACAGTTAAAATTTTAGTGCGCTTCTAACCAATTTGCTCCTACTCCGACTTCTGCAATTAACGGAACATCCATTTGCATTGCAGCTTCCATAGTCGATTTGATTAATTCAGAAACTTTTTCAACCTCATCTTTTGGTGCATCAAAAATTAACTCATCATGCACTTGTAAAATCATTTTGGTTTTATAATTTTTTTTCAATTCTTTCTGAATTTGAATCATTGCCATTTTAACGATATCCGCCGCAGTTCCCTGTATTGGCGCATTCACTGCATTTCGCTCTGCATGCGAACGAACAACTGCATTTCTCGAATTAATATCTTTCAAATAACGACGACGTCCCATCAACGTTTCTACAAAACCTTGATCACGAGCGATCTCAACTTGTGTTTCGATATATGCTTTCAACGTTGGATACGTTTCGTAATAGGCATCAATCAAAACTTTCGCTTCTTTACGCGAAATATTCGCTTGTTCTGCCAAACCAAAAGCCGAAACACCATAAATAATTCCAAAGTTTACAGTTTTCGCTTGACTACGTTGTTCACGAGTAACCTCATCTAATGCGACATTAAATACTTTTGCTGCTGTAGATGCGTGAATATCTTCTCCTTGTTTGAAAGCTTCTACCATTGCAGGATCTTGTGACATTTGTGCAATCAAACGCAATTCAATTTGCGAATAATCGGCAGAAATAATCACATGATTTTCATCTCGCGCAACAAAGGCTTTACGAATTTGCTGACCTTCTTCTGAACGAATCGGAATGTTTTGTAAATTCGGATTTACAGAAGACAAACGTCCCGTTGCAGCAACCGTTTGCGCGTATGTTGTATGCACGCGACCAGTTTTTGGGTTCACCAATTCTGGCAACGCATCAATATAAGTCGATTTTAATTTTTGTAATTGACGGTACTCTAAAATATCATTGATAATTGGATGCTTATCTTTCAGTTTTGATAAAATTTCTTCTCCTGTTGCATACTGACCAGTTTTAGTTTTCTTCGCTTTTGGATCTAATTGTAATTTATCAAACAAGATTTCTCCCAATTGTTTTGGCGAATTAAGATTAAACTCTTCTCCAGCATCTTGGTGAATTTTTGTTTCTAATTCTCTTAATTTCGCTTCGTGTTTTACCGAAAGTTCTTTCAAGAACGGAACATCCAAATTAACACCTTCCAATTCCATATCAGCCAAAACTTGCATCAATGGCATTTCAAGATCAGTGAATAATTTGTGTGTATTTGATTTGATTAATTCTGGTTCGAAAAGATTTTTCAACTGATTTGTAATATCAGAATCTTCTACTCCATATTCGGTTTGCTCCATCAACGGAACATCACGGAAATTCTTTTGATTCTTTCCTTTTTTTCCAATCAAACTTTCGATTGAAACTGGTTGATAACTCAAATATGTTTCTGACAACACTTCCATATTGTGACGCATATCTGGATTAATCAAATAATGCGCAATCATCGTATCAAAATTTTGACCTAAAACAACAATGTCATATTTGTTTAAAACTTTAATATCATATTTTAGATTTTGACCAATTTTCGAAATTGATTCATCTTCAAAAAATGGTTTAAATTCGTTGATAATTGCTTTTGTTTCTTCAAAATCTGTTGAAAAAGGAAGATAATAACCTTTTCCTTTTTCCCAAGAAAATGAAATTCCAACCAATTCTGCTTCTAACGCATCCAAAGACGTTGTTTCTGTATCGAAAGTCACTTCTTTTTGTTTCAGAATATTTTTCAACAATAATTCTCTTCCTTTTTTCGTATCGATTAATTGATACAAATGATTGGTTGTTGAAATATCTGTAAAAGCTGAATTTTGTGGAACGATTTCTTCATCAGACGTAAAATCGAACAATGATTGTTGAGCCATTTGCACTTGATTCGAAGAAATCTGACTTGCCGCAGAAATTTCTTCTTGCGCTTCTTTGATAATTCCCGAAACATCCAAACCATAAATTCTGTAAACCGTTTCTAACATACGACGGAATTCTAACTCCGTGAAAAGTTCAGTAACTTTTTCTATATCTGGCGGGCAAACCGTTAAATCTTCTTCATCAAATTCTACAGGAGCATCAGTAATAATTGTAGCTAATTTTTTTGATAAAATTCCAAGTTCTTTATTTTCTTCAATTTTTTCTTTGGCTTTACCTTTCAGCTTATCTGTATTCGCTAAAAGTCCTTCCATCGAACCAAATTCTTTCAAATATTTACTCGCAGTTTTCGCTCCAACACCTGGTAAACCTGGAATATTATCGACAGCGTCTCCCATCATCCCAAGATAATCTATCACTTGAATTGGATCATCGATTTCAAATTTTTCTTTGACTTCTTCAATTCCCCAAATCTCCACACCTTTTCCGTTTGCAGCAGGACGATACATCTTGATTTTGTCCGTTACCAATTGCGCAAAATCCTTATCAGGCGTTACCATATAGGTTGTGTAACCAGTTTTTTCAGCTTTTTGAGCCAAAGTTCCGATCACATCATCTGCTTCATAACCTTCGGCAAAAAGCACTGGAATTTTTAACGCACGTAAAATATCTTGAATATACGGAACTCCTTGACGAATTGCTTCTGGCGTTTCATCACGATTTGCTTTATATTCAGGAAAATCTACCGTACGAACTGTTGCTTGACCAACATCAAAAACAACTGCTAAATGCGTTGGTTGTTCACGGCGAATAACATCGAACAAGGAATTTGTAAATCCCATAATTGCCGATGTATTGAAACCTTTTGAGTTGATTCGTGGATTTTTTATAAATGCATAATATCCTCTAAAAATTAAGGCATAGGCATCTAACAAAAAAAGTCTTTTATCTAATTGATTCATATAATTTTCGTTATGCGAAAAGCGATGAGCGTAAAGCGAAAATTCTCACAAATCGCTAACCGCAATACGTTTATTTTAATATTCTGGTGCTAATTCAACAACCAATCCATCCATTTCATCCGAAAGATGTAACTGACAACCTAAACGTGAATTATCTTTCACATTAAAAGCCTCTGCTAACATTGCATCTTCATCAGGCGTCATTTCTGGCAATTGAATTTCTGGTGTCAACACATAACATTGACAAGAGGCACACATCGCCATTCCACCACAAATACCAATGGTTCCTTCTGGTGCTAATTCGTATGCACGCACAAGCTCCATAATATTCATATTCATATCAGTAGGCGCATCGACTTCGTGCGAAACTCCTTCTCTATCTATAATTGTAATTTTAATATCTGCCATAACACTTTTTCAAGTTACACAAAAATACGGATTGTTTACTTTCAAAAAAAGAATATGCCTCATTGGATTATATTTAATACTAATTTTAAATAAGAACTGTTACGAATTACGAATTTTGTCTACTAATTGGTAAAATTAAAAAAATGAATGCACACGAAATAGATTATAAAATTTACGGCGAAGAAATGCAATTTGTCGAAATTGAATTGGATCCACAAGAAACTGTTGTAGCAGAAGCAGGTAGTTTTATGATGATGGATGATGGCGTAAAAATGGAAACAATTTTTGGCGATGGTTCGCAACAAAGCGGTGGACTTTTCGGAAAATTATTAAACGCTGGAAAACGAATGTTAACTGGTGAAGGTTTGTTTATGACTTCGTACACGAATTACGGGCAAGGAAAAAAGAAAGCATCTTTTGCTGCACCATATCCAGGAAAAATTGTTCCGATTGATTTACCAGAAGTAAATGGAAAATTTATTTGCCAGAAAGATGCTTTTCTTTGTGCTGCAAAAGGTGTTTCGGTTGGAATTGAATTTAATCGAAAATTAGGAACTGGACTTTTTGGAGGAGAAGGTTTCATTATGCAAAAATTAGAAGGCGACGGAATGGCTTTCATTCATGCTGGTGGAACATTGCATCGTCGAGTTTTACAAGCTGGCGAAGTCTTGAAAGTCGATACGGGTTGCATTGTTGGATTCGAACAATCTGTTCAATACGACATCGAATTTATAGGCGGAATTAAAAATACATTTTTCGGAGGAGAAGGTGTTTTCTTTGCAACTTTGAAAGGGCCAGGAGTTGTGTATATTCAGTCTTTACCTTTTAGTCGATTGGCCGATCGTATTATTGCTCATGCTCCTTCTGCGGGTGGTTCTTCTCAAGGTGAAGGATCTATTTTAGGAGGTTTAGGAAGATTAATTGATGGTGATTAAAATTTAATTTTATAAAGAAGGGTTTCAAATTGAAACTCTTTTATTTTTATACGGAAAACCGTAATTTATTTCGATTGATTTTTCTTATTTTTAATAAAAATTTCATCGTTTGAAAAAACTTCTATTAACCGTTATTTCTTGTTCAGGATTTACTTTTGGACAAAATATTTTATCTTTTAGTAATGATCAATATAGCGGGATTAACGGTAGTGTTTTTTCTCCGACAACTCCATATTTTAACCCGAATAAATGGGATGTCAATATTATTTCTGAGGATATTTTATTCAGAAATGATTACGCTTACATATCCGATCAAAACGTATTAGGTTTAATAAAAGGTGAAACAAAATCAGCAAATATAAAAGCTGGAATAAGAGGAGATACACATTCTAATATTTTAGATTTCACAACTAAAAATACGATTTCTTATCATTTAGAAAATGATCTTATGGGACCTTCGGTTTCTTTTAAAAAGAAAATTAATAATCAAACTTATCGTCTTGGAATTTTTACCCGACTTCGTACACAAGGTTCTATTAAAGATTTAGATAATTATTTTCGTTTTAGTAATCAGAATGAAATAGAACCAAAAAATTATGAGTTTGAACCTACAAAGACAAATGCAATGAATTGGGCTGAATTAGGCTTAAATGTTGCGACAAATTTGTATACAACTAATACTTCTGAAGTTATTATTGGGGCAAATATTAAATATCTTTTGGGTTTAGATGGCGCGTATATCAAAAGTAAAAACGCGATAAAATTAGAAGCTGAACCAACTATAACAAGTACAATCGACAATCCTGATGCAAATATTTATGCGTCAAATTATGATATAAAAGCAGGATATTCTACCAATTATGATTTTGATCGAGATAAATATGTTTTACGAAATAGAGGAAATGGAGTTGGAATAGATTTAGGAATTTCTTTTGTGAACAGAAGAGCGAATGATGAATTATATGATTTCAAATTTTCGGCAAATTTATTAGATGTTGGATTAGTAAAATTCAGAGGCGATAACCATCATTTCTACAATCCCTCGCAAAGAGTTCAAATTCGTAATAATCCAAAATTAGATGGAGTTGAATTTGAAAGTGTTGATCAATATTTAGGACTTTTGAGCAAAGAAGTTTATGGTGATGAAACAAAATCTAAAACGGGAAATAATTTTTCGATCGGTTTACCAACGAGTTTACATCTTAATCTGAGTAAAAAAATTATTGAAAATCATTACTTAAATTTCAATTTGATGCAACGAATTCCAGTTTTTGAAAATAGTTTGAAACGTATCAATGTGCTACAAACTTCTTATACTATCCAAAAAAATGGATTTGGAATTGGACCTTCCCTTTCTATCTATGATTTTGAAAATATAACATTTGGTGGGTATGTAAGAATTGGCCCTCTAATTTTGGGCAGTGATAATGCAATTCCAATCGTTTTTAAACAGAAAAAATTAACTTCTGCGAACTTTTATTTTGGATTAAAATTTTATCCTTTTTGGGACAATGAAGCCAAAAGACGAAGTAGAGAACCTTGTGAATGTGAATAAAAAAAACCTTTTACGCAAAACGTAAAAGATTTAAAAAATATTTCTATTTATTTTGTTAAAATTAGTCAATAGCTTTGACAACCGCTTTTTCGGCTTCTTTTCTTGTCCCGTCGAAACCATCAACACCAGAAACTGTTGTGTATTTCAAGACAAATTTTTTCCCAGGATTCATTCTATTGTAAACAGACTGACACATTAGCGTTGCTTCATGGAAACCACATAAAATCAACTTCAATTTTCCTGGATAAGTATTTACATCACCAATCGCGTAAATTCCTTCGATATTTGTTTGATAATCTAAAGCATTATTTACTTTAATAGCGTTTTTCTCAATCTCCAATCCCCAATTTGCAATAGGACCTAGTTTTGGAGAAAGACCAAACAATGGAATAAAATAATCTGTTTCAAGTTCAAAAATTTCACCTTCTTTTTCAATTACCAAACTTTCCACTTTTCCTTCACCTTTGATTCCAGTAATTTCAGCTGGAGTAACCAAATTAATTTTTCCTGATTTTTTCAATTCAATTACTTTATCAACAGAATCTAACGCTCCACGGAACTCATTTCTTCTGTGTACCAACGTAACTTCGGCAGCAACATCAGCCAAGAAAATAGACCAATCCAAAGCAGAATCACCACCACCAGCAATTACGATTTTTTTATCACGGAACAATTCAGGATTTTTTACAAAATACTCCACTCCATTTTCTTCGTATGCTTCGATGTTTTCGATAATTGGTTTACGAGGTTCAAAAGATCCAAGACCACCTGCAATCGCAACCGCTTTTCCTTGCACTTGCGTTCCTTTATTTGTTGTTACAATAAAAGTTCCGTCTTCTTGCTTATCGATTGTTGCAGCTTGTTCGTTCAATGTAAAACCTGGCTCAAATTGTTTGATTTGCTCCATTAAGTTATCAATCAATTCACCTGCACCAACAGAAGGATAACCAGGAATATCAAAAATTGGTTTTTTTGGATACAATTCTGTCAATTGCCCTCCAGGTTGAGGAAGAGCATCAATAATATGACATCTCATTTTTAATAAACCTGCTTCGAAAACGGCAAAAAGACCAGTTGGTCCAGCTCCGATTATAACTATATCTGTTTGAATCATTTTTTTGAATTTTATTTAGAACGTTATTAAATTGGATGCAAATTTAATGAATTTGAAAGGATTAATCGATGATTATCATCAGAAGTCTAATAATATTTATTGATAATAAAAAAGACAAATTCAATAATGAATTTGTCTTTTGAATTTGTAGCGAAGAGCAGAATCGAACTGCCGACCTCAGGGTTATGAATCCTGCGCTCTAACCATCTGAGCTACCTCGCCTTGTTTTTAGTGGTGCAAATATAAGAGGTTATTTTCGATTAAAACAAATCTTTTTTGAAATATTTTCAATAAAAAGTCGCTTAAATAGGCTAATCAATTGAATTTCATTAAAATTAAAATCACATTTTTTTTAAGAAAATATCATCCACAAAAAAATCCTCAAGTAAAACTTGAGGATTTTGATATTTTATCTATTTTTCTACTTACGCTAAAGCATTTTTGATACGTGTCATTGCTTCTTTCAACTCTTCTACAGACGCCGCATACGAGATACGAATACAATTTTTAGACCCGAAAGCCGAACCAGAAACAACTGCAACTTGTGCATGCTCTAATAAATATAAAGCTAAATCATCTGCATTGTTAATTGTAACGCCATTGTATGTATTTCCGAAAGTTGCCGTAACATCTGGAAATAAATAGAAAGCTCCTTTTGGTTCGTTTACTTTGAACGTTGGAATTTCTCTTGCCCAACCTAACATCAATTCACGACGTTCTGCAAACGCATCAACCATGTATTGAACAGAACTTGGATCTGCTTCTAAAGCCGTAATTGCAGCACGTTGCGCGATAGATGTTGCTCCCGAAGTTACTTGCCCTTGTAATGTTTCGCATGCTTTTGCTAACCAAGCTGGCGCTCCAATGAAACCGATTCTCCATCCTGTCATCGCAAAAGCTTTTGCTAATCCGTTAACTGTTACCGTTTGGTTATAAACTTCTGGGAAAGATGCTATCGAAACATTTTTTTCTCCGTAAACAATGTGCTCATAAATCTCGTCCGAAATAATAATCACATCTTGATATTTTGCTAAAACAGTTGCTAAACCTTGTAATTCTTCCCTTGTATAAACTGATCCTGACGGATTACAAGGAGATGAATAAATAATAGCACGAGTTTTATCTGTAATTGCAGCTTCTAACTGTGCTGGTGTAATTTTGAAATCAGCTTCTAAAGTTCCTTCCACAAAAACTGGCGTTCCTCCTGATAATTCTACGATATCTGAATAAGAAACCCAATAAGGTGTTGGAATAATTACTTCAGTTCCTTCGTCTACAATTGCTTGTAAAACATTATAAATAGATTGTTTTGCTCCTGTAGAAACAACAACTTGATTTGCTGTATATTCAATATTGTTATCACGTTTAAACTTCTTACAAATCGTTTCCTTCAAATCTGCATACCCTGCAATTGGAGGATATCCTGAATAATTATCGTCGATCGCTTTTTTAGCTGCCTCCTTGATAAAATCTGGTGTATTGAAATCTGGTTCTCCAATACTTAAACTAATCACATCGATTCCTTGTGATTTTAATTCTCTTGCTTTCGCAGACATTGCAATAGTTGCAGATGGTTTCAAATTCTGTAAACGCTTTGAAAGTTGCATAATATTTGTGTGTTATTTGTAATGTAACAATTTATTGTTGCGAAGATACTTTTTTCTCCGTAGAATTTTGTTACTTTTAATCATTAAAAATCTAGAATAAAACAAAAAATTATGGCTGAAATTACATTCAAAGGAAATCCTATTCATACAGGCGGAGATTTACCAACAGTTGGTGAAAAAGCCCCAAGTTTTGCTTTAACAGCAGGCGATTTAAGCGACAAAACATTGGCTGATTATGCTGGGAAAAATGTTGTTTTAAATATTTTCCCAAGTGTTGACACTGGTGTTTGTGCGCAATCTGTACGAACTTTTAACAAAGAAGTCTCTTCTGCTGCAAATACAGTTGTGTTATGTATTTCGAAAGATTTACCTTTCGCTTTATCTCGTTTTTGTGCTGCCGAAGGTTTGGATAATGTAGTCACTTTATCTGATTTCAAAAATGAAGAGTTTGCAAATGCTTATGGTGTAAAAATGGTTGATGGACCATTAAATGGATTATTTTCTCGCGCTGTTGTAGTGATTGATCCAAATGGAGAAGTTGCTTATGCAGAACAAGTTCCTGAAATTGGACAAGAACCAGATTACACACATGCTTTAGCTGCAATTAAGTAATCAAAATAGTGTAACGTCCTGAAAAAAT